>CACZPW010000037.1 GCA_902783115.1 uncultured Ruminococcus sp.
CCTACATCACATACCAGAATGCAATTTTGTAGGGACCGGCGTCCCCGACGGTCCGTTACCATAATATCAATTCAGGCACATAAACCGAAATTTATCATTTATCATAAAACATTAAGGAGAGCCCAATGGATAACACTGTTTCGATCGTAAAATGCGCAAGCTACGATAAGGCGCAGTACGCCGTAGACGCCGCATTGGAGCTTTTGGGCGGGATAGGGCGCTTTGTAAAAAAAGGCGATAGGGTGGTTATAAAACCCAATCTCGTATCTAAAAAATCCCCCGATGAGGCTGCCACCACGCACCCTCAAATCGTAAAGGCGGTTATCCGCGCCGTTGAACGTGCGGGCGCAAGCGTGCTGATTGCGGAAAGTCCGGGCGGACCGTACAATCCGGCGTATTTAAAGTCGGTGTATACGGGCTGCGGCATGGTATCGGCGATCGAGGGTACGAATGCAAAGCTGAACTACGATACCTCGTTTAAGGAGGTATCCTTTAAAGACGGAAAAACCGTAAAAAATATACCGCTTATCACGCCTGTGCTTGATGCGGATCTTATAATATCCCTGCCGAAGCTAAAAACCCACGCAATGACAAGCTATACCGGCGCGGTAAAGAATATGTTCGGCACTATCCCCGGCACGCATAAGGCGGAAATGCATTTCAGACTTGATGACAGACGTGCGTTTTGTTCAATGCTTGTGGATCTTTATTCATGTGTAAACCGTGTCCCGGTACTGAGCATTATGGACGGGATAACCGGCATGGAGGGCGACGGGCCGACCGCAGGAAAAAACAGATTTATCGGAGTCGTTATGGCGTCACAAAACGCTCATGCGCTCGATATGGCGGCGTGCAGAATAATAGATTATACTCCGGACGAGGTAGACACCGTAAAAGAGGCAGTGGAGAGAGGTCTTGTCTGCGACAGTGCGGACAAATTAAATATTGTGGGCGAGGATATAAATTCGCTTATTATCAGGGATTTTATCAAGCCCGAAAGCCATTTTAATCTGTTAAAGCTTCTGTCGCTGCCGGAGGGTCTTAATAAGCGTGTGGTATCGGCATTATCCTCACGCCCGAAAATGAAGTACGGTGAATGTGTCGGCTGCGGCGAATGTATGCGCTGCTGCCCGCCAAAGGCGATAACCATGATAAATAACAAGCCTGTTATAGACAGGGACAAGTGCATAAAATGCTTCTGCTGTCAGGAGCTTTGTCCCAAAAAGGCGGTAAAGATACACAGGAGCCTTTTAAACAGGCTAATGCTTAAAATTTTAAGATAGAAGGATAGCAAAAATGTTTAACATTGTACTGGTCGAGCCGCGTATACCTCAAAATACGGGCAATATTGCAAGAACGTGCGCCGCAACAGGTTCACGTCTGCATATAGTAAGGCCTACGGCATTTCAGATAACGGACAAAAATCTCAAACGTGCGGGGCTTGATTACTGGCATCTTTTAAACGTTGCCTACTATGATAACCTTGACGATTTTTTCAAAAAAACGGAAGGCGGCAGGTATTTTTACGCAACAACCAAGGCGCCGCATACATACGTCGAGGCAAAATTTTGCGACAACGATTATATACTGTTCGGCAGAGAGGATGCGGGGCTTCCCGAGCCGCTTTTGTACGAGCATGAGGAAAGATGCATAAGAATACCCATGATAGACGAGGCACGAAGCCTTAATCTGTCAAACTCCGTTGCCATAGTCGTGTATGAAGCATTACGTCAGCAGGGCTTTGACAATCTCAAAAAAATGGGACAGCTTACACAGTTTTCGTGGCAAAAACTGTGAAACGCTGCCTGTTATGCCATATCGCTTGCGATTGGCAGGTGCGTTATGAAATAACAGCACCGCAACAAAGCAGATGAAGTGAGCGGTTTTTGGTTCGGTTTTACAGAGCAATAGCACCGTATTGGTGATATTGCGACAATAAAACCAGCGGAAAATACGTAGAAATCACTCGATTGTATTTTTATAACCCGTCTTTTTCTATTCAAAATATTTCCTGTCAAGGCTTCTGTACTGTATTGCCTCTGCAATATGCTCCGCCTTTATATCCTCAGACATATCAAGGTCGGCGATTGTTCTTGCGACCTTCAGTATTCTGCTGTGCGCTCTCGCGCTGAGTCCCAGACTGTCAAACGCGGCCTTTAAAAGCTCGTTTGCCTGATCGTTAAGTCTGCAATATTTCTGAAGAAGTCCTGCGCTAAGCTGTGAATTTGAATGAATGTTTATATCCTTATACCTGTCAAGCTGGATTTGGCGCGTCCTGTCAACACGTTCCTTTATACTTTTTGAGGTCTCACCCTTTTCGTTAGAGCTCAGATCCTTATAATTTACGCTCGGCACCTCTACCTGAATATCTATCCTGTCAAGCAGCGGCCCCGAAATTTTGCTTCTGTACTGATTTATCTGATGCGGTGTGCAGGTACACTGTCTTTTACTGTCCCCAAGATATCCGCACTTGCAAGGGTTCATACTTGCTATAAGCATAATGTTACAGGGATATGTTAACGAAGCCTGTACTCTTGAAATGGTAACCTCTCCGTCTTCAAGCGGCTGGCGCAGTATCTCCAACACGTTTCTGTTAAATTCCGGCAGCTCGTCAAGAAACAGTATGCCGTTATGTGCAAGCGACAATTCGCCCGGCTTTGGCATAGAGCCTCCGCCCGACAAGCCCGCCGCAGACACAGTATGATGCGGAGCGCGGAACGGTCTTTGGGTGATAAGCGGCATATCCTTCGGCAATACTCCCGCAATGGAGTGTATCTTTGTCACCTCAAGCGATTCGTCAAAGGTAAGGTCGGGAAGTATGGAGCCCATTCTCTGGGCAAGCATGGTTTTACCTGTCCCCGGCGACCCTATCATAAGCACGTTATGATTTCCCGCTGCCGCTATTTCAAGCGCGCGCTTTACATTTTCCTGTCCCCTTACGTCCGAAAAATCAAGCAAGGTTTCACGGCGTTTTTTAAACAGCTCCGAAACGTCTACGCTGTGCGGAGTTATTTTTTCAACTCCGTTCAAATGGTCGCAAAGCGATCTGAGGCTTTTAACGGGATAGATCGTTGCGCCCTCGACAACTGCCGCTTCGTTTGCATTATCGTATGGAACATACATATTTTTATATCCCTTTTTGTAGGCATAAATAACCATCGGCAAAACGCCGTCAACCGACGATACGCTGCCGTCAAGGGATACCTCGCCTATAAATACCGAATCGTCAAGCTTGTCGTGTGCGATCTGCTCGGTTGCACAAAGTATCGACAGGGTCATGGGAAGGTCAAAGCTTGTCCCTCCCTTTTTCTGCGACGCGGGCGAGAGGTTTATTATTATCCTCTTTGCGGGAAACTGCAGGTGCGTGTTTTTTATCGCCGCCCGCACGCGCTCCTTTGCCTCCTTTACGGCAGTGTCGCCGAGTCCGACTATTTCAAACACGGGCAGTCCGTTTGAGATATCCGTCTGTACCGTGACCTCAAAGCCGTCCATGCCCATAAGACCGCATGAATTTATCTGTGAAAACATAGTATTTTTACCTCATTATCAAAACTGATTTTATTTTACAATAAATTCCGTAAAAATACAATATAAATAACGGCTTTAAACGTATGTTAGGATATTATGTACAATTTACAATACATATATTTAGTATAAAAGTATATGTAATTTGAGTTGAAATTACAAAACGGCGGTGATATACTGTACAAAAGGACAGTGAAGATTATGTTTTTTAAGAAAAAGGAATATGAGGGAATAAACGGCGATGCAAACGTGTTTATGGAGTCAAGCATATGTACGGGTGAAAAAATAATCGGGTTCCGTGACGAAAAATCGGGAACGCTCAGGCAAGCCGTTGTTGTAAGAGCGCAGTCGGATATAGACGCTTTTTACAGGACTCATAAGCTCAAAAACACAAAAAAATTTAAGGTGTAGGATTTTACATCAAAATATAAAAATTCGCCCCCAAAGGCGAATTTCTACATTAAATTCAAATTTTTGTTTTTTACGCTTTATGCGGTCTGTGCATTTTATCGAAGCCC
>CACZPW010000038.1 GCA_902783115.1 uncultured Ruminococcus sp.
ACCAGCTCCGTGAAAAGGTAGGCGTGGTATACGGAAATCCCGAAACGACGCCGGGTGGAAGAGCATTGAAATTCTTTGCCTCGGTAAGACTTGACGTAAGACGCCAGGAAACGATAAAGTCGGGTACCGAAATAGTGGGTAATCACTGCCGTGTAAAGGTGGTAAAGAATAAGGTTGCGCCGCCGTTTAAGGAGGCGGAATTCGATATTCTCTACGGTGAGGGTATCTCAAAGGAGGGCGGCATACTCGATCTTGCAGTTGAATACGGTATAATCAAAAAATCGGGAGCATGGTTTAGCTATGACGGCGAGAAAATCGGTCAGGGCAGGGACAATGTCCGCAAGTATATGATCGATAATCCGGATTTTTCGGATACGGTAGAAAATCAGGTAAGGGAATTGTTAGGGCAGAATACGAAAACACAAGTCGTTGAAATAACCGAAAATAATTAAAAAAAATCTGCGCAATAGTCCATAATGACGAAAAATCTGATATTTCAAAAAAATCTATTGACGAATTGTAAGTTTCATAGTATTCTTATATTGTGTTAGTGTGCAGCTGACAATTTTACTTAGAATATTAAGAGGGGGACCCATAATGGTTTCAAGTGGTGTAACAGTTCAGAATTCAGTAGGTTTGCATGCAAGACCTGCAACATTTTTTATTCAGAGAGCCAATGAATTCAAAGCCAGCATCTGGGTGGAAAAGGATGAAAGGCGTGTAAACGCAAAGAGCCTTTTAGGTGTACTGTCCTTGGGCATTGTCAAGGGTACAACCATAAACCTCGTTGCAGACGGCAGTGATGAGACGGAAGCGGTCAAGTCGCTTGTTGAGTTGATTGAGTCGAACTTTTCTGAATAATTGAAAAATTAATCGGTAAACAATAAATAACTCTACATTTTATGTAGGGTTATTTTAGCTTTATGGCTGTGATAAGACGCGCAGACCGCATAAAGCATTAACAACCTGTTCAGAGAGGTAACGATGTTTGATTTTGAAACGGAGCTTAAAAATTTGCCGGACAGTCCCGGCGTGTATCTCATGCACAACAGTGACGGGGATATAATATACGTCGGTAAGGCAAAGGTCTTGAAAAACAGAGTAAGACAGTATTTTGGGAGCAGTCATAACCATAGTGCCAAGGTGCGCGCTATGGTTTCAAATGTTGCGTATTTTGAGTATATAATAACCGATACCGAAACGGAGGCGCTCGTTCTTGAATGTAATCTGATCAAAAAGCACAGACCGAAATATAACGTGCTTTTAAAGGACGATAAGCATTATCCGTATATAAAGGTAACCATGAACGAGGAATATCCGAGGATTTTGACGGTGCGGAAATTAAGCCGCGACAATGCCAAATATTACGGCCCGTATGTGTGCGGCTCTGTGATAAAATCGACCTTGGATATAATTTCGCGCTTTTTTAAGCCTCCCAAATGTCACAGACGGTTCCCGGAGGATATAGGTAAGGGAAGACCGTGCCTCAACTATCATATAAACGCCTGCATAGCGCCGTGTACGGGTAAGCTTACAAAGGACGAATACAGAGAGGTGTTTAAAGAGATATGCCGTTTCCTTGACGGCAATCACAGGGAGCTTTTATCGGATCTGAAGGCGCAGATGAGGCTTGCATCGGGCGAGCTTGAATTTGAAAAGGCGGCGGTGTTGAGGGATAAGATAAACGCAATAGAGGAGATAGAGCAAAATCAGAAGGCGATAAATGCCAATCACCGGACCGACAGCGATATAATCGCCATGGCAAGGGAAAATTCGCTGACCTTTTGCGAGGTGTTCTTTGTAAGGGGCGGCAAGGTGATAGGAAGGGAAAGCTACAGGCTCGACAATACTCAAAGCGCATCGAGCGAGGAGATAATGACGGATTTTATAAAGCAGTTTTACCGGGACAGCGACTATATACCTCCGTCAATACTTACGCAGTTTGAAATAGACGATAAGTCCGCCATAGAGGAATGGTTAAAGGAAAAAGCAAACAAAAACGTCCGCATTGCCGTTCCCGTGCGCGGTGAAAAAGCCGAAATGGTAAGAATGGTCGCAAAGAATGCGCAAAAGGCGCTTGAAAACCATAAAATAAACGTGTTAAAGGCTCATGAGCGGGATACGGTGCTTGACAGTCTTAAAGAGCTTCTCGGACTTAAAGAGGTGCCGCACAGGATCGAGGCGTATGATATTTCAAACATACAGGGTGCCGACAATGTAGGCGGTATGGCGGTGTTTGAAGAAGGCAGGATGGCAAGACGCAAATACAGGATATTCAAAATAAGATCCTTTGAGGGTGCGGACGATTACGCCGCAATGAGCGAGGTAATTTACAGGCGGTTTAAGCACGCGCTTGACGAGGAGGATATGATAAGTAATGGTACGCTTTTGCCAAAGGACGCAAAATTTTTGCCGCTTCCCGACCTTATCCTGCTTGACGGCGGCAAGGGACATCTTAACACCATATCCGAGCTTTTGGAGATGATGGATATCGACATACCGGTATTCGGTATGGTAAAAAATGACAGGCACAGGACCCGGGGGCTTATCTCCAAGGACGGAGAGATAGAAATAAGCCCCGCAAGCCGCGTGTTTATGCTCATAACCAATATCCAGGACGAGGTGCATAATACCGCAATATCGTATCACAGAAAGCTGCACGGAAAAATCACGTCCGAGCTTGATAAGATCGGCGGCATAGGCGAAAAAAGACGTAAATCGCTATTGACGGAATTCGGTTCTGTTGATAAAATAAAAGAAGCGTCGGCAGATGAGCTTGCCTCGGCAAAGGGCATGAGTCTGTCCGCTGCACAAAACGTATATAACTATTTTCATAAAAAGGAAGATTGAATGTTTAAACTCAACCAAAACGGAGCGCTTAAATACTATACCGTTCCGGCGTTTGAGGAAACGGGCATGGTGGTCCATTGCTTTACTACCCGCTGCGGCGGCGTATCAAAGGGCTGCTACAGCTCGATGAATTTAAGAACAAACTCAGACGACAGCCCCAAAAATGTGCAAAAGAATTACAGCATAATATGCGACGAGCTTGGCATTGATAAAAAACGTCTTGTCCTGTCAAAGCAGGTGCATGAGGCAAACGTCCATACGGTAAGGGAAGATGATATAGGTAACGGGATAGTGTTCCCCAATAAGCTTGACAGCGCAGATGCGCTTATAACGGATAAGAGAAACGTTTGTATAACAGTGTTCGGAGCGGACTGCGTGCCGTTGTTTTTCCTTGATCCGAAAAACGGCGTGATAGCCCTTGCACATTCGGGCTGGAAGGGTACGGTTTTAAGGATAGGACAGAGAGTAGTTGAAAAAATGGTGTCCGATTACGGCTCACAGCCGTCCGATATCCTGACCGCCATAGGCCCGTCGATACAGATATGCCATTTTGAGGTCGGCGATGATGTGGCGCAAAAATTCATTTCGGAGTTCGGAAATACGACCGTAAAAAAATACGGCGATAAATACCATGCCGATATGCAGGCGGCGATAAAGCTTCAGCTTCGTGAGGCGGGTATCGAGCATACGGACGATTCGGGGATCTGCACATACTGTAACCATGAGCTTTTGTTCTCACACAGAAAAACGCAGGGCAGGCGCGGAGTAATGGGCGGATTTTTGATGCTTAAGTAACGGAGAAGGCTGATAATGAAAAAGATAGTTTTGATTCTGACGGTTTTAATAACAGTGAGTATGCTTTGCTCATGTACGGCGTTGGATATGCTTATTGACAAGGCGGGCATTTCCGTACCAGATACCGGTACTGCGGCGGATGGCGGCGGGGTAGTCAGTGAAAAGCCGAATATAATCAACGCGGGTGTTTATGATTTTGACACCTTCAATCCGCTTGTGACAAAATCGCAGTCGGTAAAGGAGGCTATGCAGTTTGTGTATGAGCCTTTGTTTACGCTTGACGATCAAATGCGTACCGTGCCTGTGCTCGCAAAGGATTTTTCGGTATCGCCCGACGGCAAGCGTATAGAGATAAATCTCCGTGACGACGTTCTGTGGCATGACGGGACGAAATTTTGCGCGGAGGACGTGGCGTATACTTTAAAATGCATACGCAGCGGACAGACCTCATACACAAGGCTTATGTACGATGTGCGTGACTATCTTATGACTGACGATTATTCTATAAGGATAGACCTCAATTATTCGGTACCGTCGTATGAATCGCTGCTTACGTTCCCGATAGTCAAATACAAATCGGATATTACAAATAACCCAAATTACGTTCCCAACGGTACGGGACCGTTTTGCTACGGCACAAGGGCAAGCACCGATTCATATTATTTCGGCGCGTTTGACGGCTATCATGACGGCAGAGCGAAGATAGACGCACTGTATATAAATATGCTCTCAAGCTATGAGGATTATTTGAATATGCTGCAGATAAGCGAGATAGATTTTTCCTCGGATAAGATAATAAACCTTACGGAATATATGCCAAAAGGCAATGTGAAGCTGAACAATTATCCCGAAAACGATATGGTATTTTTGGGCTTTAACACCGCAAGCTCCAAATTATCGGGAAATCTTACAAGGCAGGCTATATCAAAGCTCATAGATAAAGAGGAGCTTGTAAAGACGGTCATATTTTCACGGGGCAGACCGTCGGATATACCCATAAACCCGTGTTCGTATCTTTACTGTGATACGAAAACGGAGTTTAAGATCGACGATACGGGCGCAAACGACTGCCTGGGAAACGACGGCTGGGGACCCGATACGGACGGCACATATATAAGGCAAAAGGGCGCCGGCTATGAGGAGCTTACCTTTGAAATACTTGTAAATTCGGATAACAAGGAGCATACGCTTGTCGCACAGGCGGTGGCGGACAGCCTCATGGATTTCGGCATAAGCACCAAAATAAACGCGCTGCCGTATGAATACTACATTTCAAGAGTTGAGGCGCACAATTACGACGCCTTTGTAGGCGAGATACTGCTTGATAACAATATGGATCTGACGCCTCTTACAAAGCAGGAAAAAAATTATTTTGCATACAGCTCCCAAACGCTTGACACACTGTGTGCGCAGATGGGTATGACGAGGAACGAGGACGAGGTAAAGGAGCTGTTTTTGCGGTATTCACAGACGCTTGCGGAGGATATGCCGTTTGCAACTCTGTATTTTAAGGACAGCACTCTTTTATCGAGCGCAAATGTTGTAAGCGGTATAGCGCCCGTGTCGGGAATGCCGTACAGAAATTGTGCAAGCTGGAGTACGGGAAAATGATAGTTGCTGTAATAGGCGCAGGGCCTGCCGGTATGATAGCCGCAGGCTATGCGGCAAAAAATTCCGATAAGGTAATAATAATCGAGAAAAACGACAGAATGGGTAAAAAGCTCGGCATAACCGGTAAGGGCAGATGCAATATCACAAATATTGCCGGGATTTCCGATATGATAAGCCAATATCCCAAAAATCCGAAATTTCTGTATTCGGCGCTTTACTCGTTCACAAATGCCGACATAATACGTCTTTTGGAGGAAAGAGGCGTTAAGACAAAGGTGGAGCGGGGCGGCAGAGTTTTCCCGGTATCGGATAAGGCGTCGGACGTGGTGCGGGCGCTTTGCGGTTTTGCGATGCAAAAAAACACGGAGCTTATCCGTGCCCGAGCAAAAAAGCTTCTTATAAGGGACGGTAAATGTATCGGCGTCATAACGGACGAAGGGACAGTAAAGGCTGACAGGGTGATACTTGCCACAGGCGGAAAATCGTATCCGAAAACCGGCTCAACGGGCGACGGATACAATATGGCAGCGGAGGCGGGGCATACGGTAGTCAAGCTGAAGCCTTCGCTTGTTCCAATAGTCACAAAGGAAAAATGGGCGCGGGACATAATGGGTCTATCGCTTAAAAATGTGGCGGTATCGGCATACAGAAACGGAAAATGCGTGTATGAGGATTTCGGCGAGATGATGTTTACCCATTTTGGTATAACAGGACCCGTTGTTCTTTCGATGTCGGCGCATTTGGGGGACATAAAAAAACAAAACTGTACGGTAAAAATCGACTTAAAGCCGGCATTGAGCTATGAAAAGCTTGATATGAGGCTTTTAAGGGATTTTGAAAAGTATAATAAAAAGCAGCTTATAAACAGTCTTTGCGACCTGTTGCCAAAAGCGATGATAGGTGTTATAATAGAGCTGTCGGGTGTTGACGGAAGAAAGAAGACGGCAGCCGTTACAAAGGATGACAGGGAGCGGCTTATAAATACCCTAAAGGGCGTAACTCTTACTGCCGTTGATTTTCGCCCCATTGACGAGGCGATAGTAACATCGGGCGGTATAAGCGTCAAGGAAATAAATCCGTCGACTATGGAATCAAAGCTTGTAAAAGGTTTGTATTTTGCGGGCGAGATAATAGACGCCGACGGATATACCGGCGGCTATAACCTGCAAATGGCATATTCAACCGGTTATCTTGCGGGAATAAGCGCTACGGAGGAAAAAGAGGAGTAGTATATGGAGTATGGAAGCAGAGAGGTCTGCAAGGCGGCGATAAGCATCGCACTTACGGACAACAGAGAAGAAGAGACGGCTTTAAAGGAGAAGTACTTGAGCAGTGACATAAAGTGTGTTGCGGTTGATTTCGGCAGCGACTTTTCAAGCGCGGTACCGAAAATATTGGAGCGCGCCGTTGTTGCGGCAAAGCGTGAAAGCCTTATAGGCGACACACATTCGGAGGAGGGTGCCGTTGCGGGTGCGGCGCATGAGGCGCTTCAGCAGCTTATCGGCAAATGCGTAGGGCTCAACTTGGGCGGAAAGATAGGTATTGCAAGACATTCCTCGCATATAAGCGTGTGCCTGTTCTTTGCGATAGGTCTTTTAAATCTTAACGATATATCCATCGGCTTAGGTCACAGGGTAGTGTAAGGGGTGATATTTTATGGCAGTCCGTGCGGTAAGAGGCGCGACCACCTGCGAAAATACAATGGAGTCTGTTTTTGCGGCGGTGGAGGAGCTTCTCGGTGAGATAATCAGGGCAAACGATATTTTGATTCCCGATATGGCGGATATAATTTTTACCGTCACAAGCGATATTGACAAGGTATTTCCTGCGGCGGCGGTAAGGAGTATGGGTATAGTAAACGTGCCGCTTTTGGATATGGCGGCGCCGGATATAGAAAATGCGCTGAAGAGCTGTATACGCATTATGGTGCATATAAACACCGGTAAAACGAATGATGATTTAAAGCACATATATTTAAGGGGCGCAAAGTCTTTACGTCCCGATTTGGCGGGCAAATAAGAAAGGAAAAGACTATGGGTTATATTTCGGTTGCGGTAGACGGACCTGCGGGCGCGGGCAAAAGCTCCGTTTCAAAGGCGGTCGCAAGGTCGCTTGGGTTTGTGTATATAGACACGGGCGCTATGTACCGTGCAGTCGCGCTCTATGCGATAAGACACGGTATCTGTGAGGACAGGCAAAGGATAATCGGATCTCTTTGTGATATCAAGATCGACATCAGATACAGCGAAAACGGGCAAACGATACTGTTAAACGGCGAGGACGTAACGGACGCCATAAGAGAAGAATCGGTCTCAAAGGGCGCCTCGGCTGTTGCGGTCATAGGCGAGGTAAGGGAAAAGCTTGTAGCTATGCAGCGTGAAATGGCAAAGCGCGGTAACGTAATAATGGACGGCAGGGATATTGCGTCCGTTGTTTTACCCGACGCCGCTGTCAAAATTTTTCTTACCGCATCTGCGGACGCAAGGGCACAGAGAAGATATAAGGAGCTTAAGGAAAAGGGCGCAGAATGTGAGCTTAGTGCAATAAAGGAGGACATAATCGCCCGTGACTATAACGATTCGCACAGGCAGGAATCTCCGCTTGTAAGGACGGAGGACGCTGTTTTGGTGGACACCTCTGACCTCAACTTTGAGGAAAGCGTTGAAAGAGTAAAAGGTATAATAGAAAAGGCTATAGGATAGACAGTTATGATTTATAAGACGGTACATGCGCTTTTAAAGGGCTTTTTGCATATTGCATTTTCCTGTAGGTGCGTCGGCGCGCAAAACATACCCGAGACGGGCGGCGCAATAGTTGCCTTAAATCACAGGAGCTATTGGGACGTTGTTTTTGCGGGCTCATTTTTAAAAAGACCGCTTCGGTATATGGCAAAGTCGGGTCTGTTTAAAAATCCGCTGTTCGGAGGGCTCATAACAAAGTTCGGCGCATTCCCCGTACAGAGGGGCAAGGGCGATGTGGGAGCAATAAAAAGCGCACTTAAGATTTTATCCGCGGGCGATGTTATGCTCATATTCCCGGAGGGGAAAAGAGTGCTTGACGGAGAGCGGGTAAGGGCAAAATCGGGCGTTGCGCTCATAAGCATCATGGCAAAGGTGCCCGTAATACCTATATGCATAAGCGGCGAATATAAATTCAGACACAGGATCACCGTAAACGTAGGTAAGCCGATAGAATTTAAGGAATACTATTCAAAAAAGCCCGGCAGCCAAGCGCTGCAGGAAATGGCGGACGGGGTGCTTGACGCCATATATGCTCTTGATAAATCAAGATAAAGTCTTGATTTATCAAGAAAGGGAATAAGTAATAAGGAATAGGGAATAGGTAAGGCGCAAAATGCTTCGCATTTTGATCCATACGATGGGTAGGAACGGAAATGGTAAAACTTGCAAAGACAGCGGGCTTTTGCTACGGGGTAAAGCGTGCGGTCGACGGAGTGTATGAGGAGCTTGAAAAAAAGGACAAGATCGCGACGCTGGGACCTGTTATACATAATCCGCAGATAATAGCCGATCTGGAATCAAGGGGCGTTTTTTCTTATGAGAGCGTTTTTGAAATACCAAAGGATTACAGAATAATAATCCGCGCTCACGGCGTAGGTAAAAAGGTATATGAGGAGCTTTGCGGCAGGGAATATACCGATCTTACCTGCCCGATGGTGAAAAAAATACACAGGATAGTAGAGGAACACCATAAAAAGGGCTTTAAAATCGTTATCATAGGCGATAAAAACCACCCTGAGGTGATAGGAATAAACGGCTGGTGTGACGATGACGCATACATCATTTACGATAAAAACAGTGACATTGATGAAAAATTAGCCGATTTTGACGTTTGCGTTGTAGCACAAACAACAATAAACAGGGAAAAATTTGGTGAAATTGTACAAAAAATAAAAAAAACTTGCAAAAGTAGTATAATATTTGATACAATATGTATTGCGACAAGAGAAAGACAGGAGGAAGCGGACGCCCTTTCGAGAGAATCGGATATGATGATCGTGATCGGCGGCAAGGAATCGTCGAACACGGGAAAGCTGTTTGAGATATCGAAAAAGAACTGCCCTCACACTTATCTTGTTGAAACAGCGGCGGACTTGCCGCAAGAAAGGTATAATAAAATAGGTATTACCGCCGGAGCGTCAACGCCCGGAGGTATTATCGAGGAGGTAGTAAAGGCTATGAGTGAAAACTTACAAAACGAGGAGAGCTTTGCAGAACTTTTTGAAAAGTCGGGCATAATGACTCTCAGCAACGGAGACATCGTTGACGGTACGGTCGTAGAGGTGCGCAATAACGAGGTAATTGTCGATTTAGGCGGTTTCAAGTACAACGGACAGCTTGCGGCGGACCAGATAACGGATGATCCTGCACTTAAGCCGTCTGATGTTGTGAAAGAAGGCGATGAAATCAAGGTCTACGTCGTTGGAGTGAACGACGCAGAGGGAAAGGTAGTGCTGTCAAGAAAGAAATTGGTAGCAATGGAAAGCTGGAACAAAATCAAAGCGGCTTACGACGAAAAGCAGGTTCTCGACGGAAAAATTGTCAAGGCGGTAAAAGGCGGAGTGGTTGCTTTGTGTGACGGAAGCCAGGTATTCATTCCTGCGCGTCAGGCTGCCCAAGGTTTCGTACAGGACCTTCAGACTCTTGTTGGACAAGATGTTAAATTAAGACTGATCGAGCTTGACGAGAGAAGAAGACGTGTTGTAGGCTCGGTTAGGGTACTCTTGGACGAGGCAAGAAAGGAAAAAGAAGAAAAATTCTGGTCAGAGGTTGCGCTTGATAAGAAGTACACGGGCGCTGTCAAGTCGCTTACGTCATTCGGCGCGTTTGTTGACTTGGGCGGTGTTGACGGACTTGTTCATATAAGCGAGCTTTCGTGGAACAAGATCAAGCATCCGTCAGAGGTAGTTAAAGAGGGCGATACTCTTGAGGTTTATATAAAGGATATCGACGAAGAAAAGAAAAAGATTTCTTTGGGCTATAAGAAGGCTGAGGACAATCCTTGGACTATCGCAAAGAACACCTTGAATGTCGGTGATACCGTAGAGGTAAAGATTGTAAGAATAATGCCGTTTGGTGCATTTGCGCAGATAATACCGAATGTTGACGGTCTTATCCACATTTCCCAGATAGCAAACAGAAGGATCGAAAAGCCTGAAGACGTTTTGTCGATAGGCGATACGGTAGAGGCGATGATCACGGATATCGACTGGGAGAATAAGAAAATATCGCTCAGTATGCGTGCGCTTATACCCGTAGAGGTTGAGCCTGAACCGGCAGAGGAAGAGGTACAGGACGGTGAAACGCTTGTATATTCAACAGACCCCGAGGTAGAGGTTGAAGAGCCGATCGAGGTAGAGGAGGCTCCTGTTGAAGAAGCTCCCGTTGAAGAGGCTCCTGTTGAAGAGGCTCCCGTTGAAGAGGCTCCTGTTGAGGAGACGCCTGTTGAGGAAGCTCCTGTTGAGGAAGCTCCTGTTGAAGAAACACCTGCAGAAGAAGCTCCCGTTGAGGAAGCACCTGCAGAAGAGGCTCCTGTTGAAGAAGCTCCCGCAGAGGAAAAGGCTGAATAATTTATGTATCATAACGGCGGAATTTGTATCAAGTACATTCCGCCGTTATTTTTGTGAATTTTGTTAAATATTTTTTATGTTTCAAACGGTACAGTCGTTGCAAAATGGAGCGAGATGTCCACATTTGAATAATTTAATTTAGTCAACCCCAACAAATGCGGAGAAAACGGACAATTTTTTGTCACGCTCTCCGCATTTTTGCTCTAATATGGCAAATGTATCGGCGCGGTAAATTTTGGTTTATGTGCCTGAATTGATATTATGGTAACGGACCGTCGGGGACGCCGGTCCCTACAAAATTGCATTCTGGTATGTG
>CACZPW010000039.1 GCA_902783115.1 uncultured Ruminococcus sp.
AATTGGAATTGTGCTGTTTTACTCCTGCGTGATCTGTTCTCGTTTCTGCTGTTCGATTACTTGTTTATAAACCTTTTTATAATGAGGGATGTTATGGCCAAATCATTTTCATCCAGATAGGAAAGCTGCTCTGTGATCTCGGACATAAGGGAAGGATTCTTTAGCTTCCTGTCAAAAAATTCAATTGGCGTTATGTCAAAATAATCACATATTGCAAAAAATTCTGACAGTGGCGGCAGAGATTTGCCTGATGAGATATTATAGATATATCCCCGGCTACACAGAGGTGAATGAGGAAGGCGAACACACCGGTATTTACACCGAAGTTACGATGACTAATAAATATAATACAAGCTATGTCAGTGCCGAATTGCGCGGTTTGGCTAAATCGAGATGCAAAATGATCATAAAGAAACATGATATGGATTCAGAAGCTGCAGACCTCAAGAATTACAAGAAAGGTTCAGACGGGTATTATAAAAGCGGTGATTATGAGACCATAGAATACTATGAGGACGGGACAGTAGGATATTTCTGGTACTATTATACTATAACGGATACCGCTGAATATGAGAAACAGCGCAACAGCGGCAAAACCTTCTGGATTGATCCGGTATGCGTAGGAGTATATTATATTTACGACGAAAACGGCAATGTTGTAGAACAGGGTCAAGCGTATCGTGGAGTATGGCGCGATGACGAGTTTATCGAAAACAACGAGCGTATGGAAGCCCAGAAAGCAAAACGAGACGCACTTTATCTCGGTATCTTTATAGGACTTCTTGCTGTCGGGACCGGGATCATTGTGGCTGATGCCAAAAACTTCAACGACAAAGTCGATGCGTATAATAAGGCAGTACAAGCTCATCAGGAGAATGAATACAAGTATAACCAGCTTATCGACCAGGCCGACTCCGCCGTAAGCTCCGGTAATTATTCGGAAGCGGAAAGGCTTTATAAAGAGGCAAGCGATATCCCGATCATAACGGTTCCCAGCTTGTTCTGAGCATGTACCAAACGAGTTTGTAAATTGATAAAACTTCCGGAGCGAAGATATAAAAAAAAATCCGGCTGTCGGTCAAATGACAGCCGGGTTTTCTTTGCGCGGGAGCTACGGCATCTTTTCGGAAAACTTTTCTTTTATATGCGATCGTTAATATCTGAAAAATCGGTATCAAAAATGATTTCGTCCGGCAGTTCTTTCTTTTGCAAGAACATAAGCATATATATGGGATAATAAGTCACTTTACCTTTGACCTCGGTGTTTCCGCCACAGAACACATAGCCGGTTTCAAGCTCGTATTCCGGCAGGTTCAGTACATTGTCCATTGCGTTATGCCGATAATAGTCCTTACCGGATTTGATCTCAACGGGTATTACTTTCCCGTTTTCTTCAATGACAAAGTCAAGCTCTCCGAATTTCTTGCTGTTGTAGTAATATAGCGGAAATCCGTGAGCCGAAAGTTCCTGCGCGGTCACATTCTCATAGACTGCTCCGAAATTTATCTCGGTTTCGTGTTTGAGTATTTTGATCTGTATGTCCCCGCCGTACTGTGCAGCCAGTAACCCCACATCATTAGAAAACAGCTTGAACAGATTCTTGGATTTAGACAGCATGAGCGGTACTTTCAGTTCATCAACAACATTCACAGGTAATGCAACACCTGCATTTTTTAACCACAAAAAGCTTTCATAATACTTATCAAAGCGGGCATGCTCATTCAGGTTTTTCAGGATAAACCTTTTGTTTTTAGCGTTCAGCTCGCTCGGTATCAGGTCAAAAATCTCATGGAGTTCAAGCTTATCCTGCTCGTCATATTTGGAAATGTCACGCTTGTATAGATGTATTATTGCGTTCTGTTCCTCCGCAACGCGGCGCAGATTCTTTGTATTCAGGTATGCAGAAACTGCGGCGGGCATTCCTCCGACGATCAGATACAGTTCAAACAAAGACATCATTCGGTCGTGGATATACTGATCCACCGGCGTTCTCTGTTCAAACAATTTACGAAGCGAGGTTATAACTGCGTCTCCGACACCGTTTACGGCAGCAAATTCCTCAAAATCCAGTGGGTACATTGTGATTATATCCATATACCCTACCGGAGCGGAAATGTCCTTGAAAACCGTTCCGAGCAAGGAGCCGCTTAGAATATAGTCATAAGTGCCGTCCTGAACAAGATACTTGATATGAGTGATAATATTCTTACATTCCTGAACCTCATCAAAAAAGATGATAGTTTTTCCTGGAACCATAATATCGCCAAACTTTGCCGACAATCGCAGAAGATCCTCCTCGGCACTGTTTGAGCCCTCAAAAAGAGATAGATAATCCGGATCATCAATGAAATCTATTTTGACATAGTTTTCGTAATGAGTTTTGCAGAATTCCTCGATA
>CACZPW010000040.1 GCA_902783115.1 uncultured Ruminococcus sp.
TACGTGCAAAAATTGATATGGCGTCGCCAAATCTCAATATGCGTGACCCGATAATCTACCGAATTATGCACCAGACGCATCACAGAACGGGTGATAAATGGTGCGTTTATCCGATGTACGATTTTGCACACCCAATATCGGACACCGTTGAGGGTGTAACACATTCTTTATGCTCGCTTGAATTTGAGGACCACAGACCATTATATGACTGGTTTTTAAGGGAGCTTGAATTTGAGGCTCCGTCAAGACAGATAGAGTTTGCAAGAATGAATTTAAACTACACTCTTACAAGTAAGAGAAGGTGCTTAAAGCTTGTAAAGGAAAATATCGTATCGGGCTGGGACGATCCGAGAATGTCAACGCTTTGCGGAATGAGAAGACGGGGATATACGCCCGAGGCTATAAAGGATTTCTGCGAGAGGATAGGCGTTGCAAAGGCGAACAGCGTTATAGATTTTTCACTGCTTGAAGCGTGCATAAGGGAGGACTTGAATAAAAGAGCGCCCCGCGCAATGGCGGTATTAAGACCTTTAAAGCTTATAATCGACAACTACCCCGAAAATACCTGTGAGGAGGTCGAGGTAGAGGTAAATCCCGAGGATATGAGCATGGGAACGAGAAAGGTAATCTTCTCCCGTGAATTGTATATCGAGCAGGACGATTTTTGCGAGGTTGCGCCGAACAATAAATACAGGCGGTTAAGCCTTGGTCGTGAGGTCAGATTAAAGAGCGCGTATTACGTTACGGCAACCGGCGTTGATAAGGATGAAAACGGAAATATCACAGCAATACACTGTACTTATGATCCCGAAAGCCGGGGCGGGCAAACAGCCGATAACAGAAAGGTCAAGGGTACTATACATTGGGTGTCTGCCAAACATTCCATACCTGCGACCGTGCGGCTTTATGACAGGCTGTTCAACGTCGAAAATCCGTCGGACGAAACGGGAGTTTGTGACTTTACGGACAATTTAAATCCCGGATCCATGATAGTTCTTGAAAATGCAAGGCTTGAAAACACAATGACGGATCTGAAAGCGGGCGATAAGTTCCAGTTTTTAAGACAGGGTTATTTCTGTGTTGATAAGGATTCGACGCCGGATAATATAATAATAAACAGAACGGTTGCCTTAAAGGACAGCTGGACAAAGAAAAATTGATAAACGAGAGGAAATAAAAATGGATTTCACTAAATTTTATGCGGACAGAGTAGTGCCGATGAAAGGCTCTGCGATAAGGGAGATGTTCAAAAGAATGGCAGATCCCGAAATAATATCCCTTGCGGGAGGAAACCCTGCGTCGGAGCTTTTTCCGGGTGATGAACTATCAAAGATAGCGGGCAAGCTTTTGATGACATCGCCGACGCTTGCCCTGCAGTACGGAACAACGGACGGATACCCGAAAATGCGTGATTGCGCCATAGAACGCGCAAAAAAGGTAAACGCATATAAGGATGGCGATATGGCTCTTATAATGACGGGCGCAAACCAGGGCATAGACCTTACCGCAAAGGCGCTGATCAATAAGGGTGATAAAATAATAGTTGAAAGTCCGAGCTTTATCGGCAGCCTGAATGCATTCCGTACTTACGAATGTGAGCTTGTGGGCGTTAAGGTCGAGGCGGACGGAATGAATACGGAGGCACTGGAGGAGGCGCTTAAGAACAATGACGGCGTAAAGCTGATTTACACAATACCCACCTTCCAGAACCCGACAGGCTCAACAATGAGCCTTGAAAAGAGGAAAAAGCTTATCGAGCTTGCCAATAAATATGACGTTGCCGTCCTTGAGGATAACCCTTACGGTGATCTGCGATTTAGCGGTGAGGACGTACCGACGTTAAAATCGCTTGATACCGAGGGCAGAGTCATATATGCAGGCTCGTTCTCAAAGATTTTGTCACCGGGTATGCGTCTTGGATATATCATAGGCGATCCGTCCATATGCTCAAAGATCGAGATGTTAAAGCAGGTAAACGACGTGCATACGCCCATGCTTACACAGCTTATGTGCGTTGAGTTTATGAAAAAATACGACATTGATAAATATATTGCCAAAAACCGTGAGCTTTACGGCAAAAAATGTGCGGCGATGACAGAGGCGATGGAAAAATATTTCCCTGCGGGAAAGGTCAAATATACCGTACCCGAGGGCGGTATATTCCTGTGGTGCGAATGTCCGACAATAACCGACATTGCACCGGTTGTTGATAAGTGCCTTGAAAAGAAGGTCGCAATAGTGCCGGGCAATAATTTTGAGATAGACATAAACGCTCCGTCAAACAAGTTCAGACTCAATTATTCGTCTGCAACGATAGAAAAAATCACCGAGGGCGTAAGGCGTTTGGGTGAAGTACTCACTGAATGTTTATAACGGAGGACGTATAATGGACGATAAAAAAATCATATTTTCGGGTACACAGCCGTCGGGCGTTCTGACGCTTGGTAACTACCTTGGCGCAATAAAGAACTGGGTGGAGCTTCAAAAGGACTACCGCTGCATATATGCGATGATGGATCTTCATACGATAACGGTCAGGAATACGCCTGCCGATATACGCAGAAGGACGCTTGAGGTTTTGGCGCTCTATATTGCCTCGGGTATAGATCCCGATGAAAATATTATGTTTATACAGTCACAAAACCCCAATCATGCGGAGCTTGCGTGGGTGCTCAACTGTTACACATATATGGGCGAATTACAGCGAATGACGCAGTTTAAGGATAAATCCGCAAGACACGCGGAGAATATAAATGCGGGACTTTTGACCTATCCCGTACTTATGGCGGCGGATATACTGCTTTATCAGACGGATTTTGTGCCGGTGGGCAAGGATCAGATGCAGCATATCGAAATATGCCGCGATATTGCGGGCAGATTCAACAGCCTTTACGGAGATGTATTTAAGATCCCGGAGGGACTCTTGTCAAAGACGGGTGCAAAGATAATGAGTCTGCAGGATCCGGTAAAGAAGATGTCAAAATCGGATCCGAATCCGAAGTCGTATATTTCTATGATGGACGATATGAACGTCATAGCCAAAAAGATAAAGGGCGCAGTGACAGACAGCGAGGGCAAGGTCGAATACCGTGAAGGCGACGATACAAAAGCGGGAATAAATAATCTTTTAAGCATAATGTCCGCCGTAACCGGAAGGAGCATAGAAGCGATCGCCGCCGATTACCAAAATCAGGGCTACGGAGTGTTCAAAGCGGATGTTGCCGAGGCGGTCGTTGAGTGTATACGGCCTATCAGGGAAAAATACGATAAGCTCATAAACGATAAAGCATATCTTAGCGGGATATGCAAAAACGGCGCCGAAAACGCGCGGCGCATATCAGAGAGGACCTTGAACAAGGTATACAAAAAAGTCGGTTTTGTTATTTGATATGGAGGTAAACCTATGGGGGTAAATGAAATTCTCAGTATGTTTTTTGCTTTGCTTGTGTCATTTGGGTTTTCCTTTGCGGCAACACCCCTTGTAAGGCGATTGGCATTCAGGATAGGAGCCATCGACATTCCCAAGGATTCAAGGCGTATGCATAAAAGACCTACGCCCAGGATCGGCGGGCTTGCGATAGTTTTCGGATTTCTTGTTGCTACGGTATGCTTTGCGATACCGTATTGCGACAAGCGTGCTCTTTTGGGAACGCTTGTGGGAGCGCTGATAATCGTTATTATGGGCGTGGTTGATGACTGCAAGGCTCTTCCTGCGCTTCCGAAATTCTTTGTGCAGATAGTGGCGGCATTGGTCGTTATATATGTGGGCGGCATAAAAATAAGCGTGTTCACAAACCCGAATATCTTTTCGGATAATCCGTATTGGGTGCTTCCCGAATGGTTTTCGGTGATGATAACTGTATTATGGATAGTGTTCATCACAAATGCGGTCAATTTCATAGACGGGCTTGACGGGCTTGCGGCGGGCGTGAGCGCAATAATGTCCATATCGCTTGTGTTCATATCCATAAGGGCGAACGAGATATCAATAGCGATTCTCGGTATTTCGTTGATGGGTGCGTGCTTTGGCTTTTTGCCGTTTAATTTCAATCCCGCAAAAATATTTATGGGCGATACCGGCTCAACGTTTTTGGGATTTATGCTTGCAACGCTTTCCATACAGGGTATGTTCAAATCCTACGCCGTTATTTCGTTTGCCGTACCGCTTCTGATACTCGGCTTACCGTTATTCGATGCAAGCTTTGCTATGATACGGCGAATGGCAAAGGGCGAAAGCCCCATGCACGCAGACAGGGGGCATTTACATCACAGGCTTATGGATATGGGCTTTTCACAGAAGCAGACGGTGTTTATCCTCTACGCCATTTCGGGCGTTTTGGGTATTTCGGCGGTGCTTTTGGCGGAAAGCGGAGTATTAAGGGCGCTTTTGCTTTTAATATGTGTGCTTATTCTTATCCTTATAGGCAGCCTGATGGGTAAAAACTCGTATGTACACACACATATAGAGCATGAAGAAAATGACGATACAGAGGTGAATGATGATGAAAAAAATTAAAGTAATGCTGGTGTTTGGCACAAGACCTGAGGCAATAAAGATGTGTCCGCTCGTTACGGAGCTTAAAAAATACGATGAGATAGAGCCTGTAGTGTGCGTTACCGCGCAGCATAGGGAAATGCTTGACCAGGTTCTTGAAATATTCGATATCAAGCCCGATTACGACCTTGATATCATGAAAAACCGTCAGACGCTTGTCGGTATCACAACAAGGGTGCTTGAAGGGCTTGACGAGGTCATAAAGAAGGAAGCGCCTAACATCGTGCTTGTACACGGCGATACGTCCACAAGCTTTGTTGCCGCGCTTGCCGCATTTTATAATCAGGTAAAGGTAGGTCACGTTGAGGCGGGATTAAGGACATACGATAAATATTCGCCGTTCCCCGAGGAGATGAACCGTCAGCTTACGGGCAGGATTTCAGACCTTAATTTTTCACCTACAAGCCGCAACAGGGAAAATCTCCTTAAAGAGAATGTTGGCGATGATTCGATATTCATAACGGGAAACACCGTAATTGACGCATTAAAGACCACAGTAAGGAAGAATTATGTATTCCGTGACGAGGTTTTGAACAATATTGATTTTGAAAATAAGAGAGTTATAATCGTTACGGCGCACAGACGTGAAAACTTAGGTGAGCCGCTTAAAAATATCTGTACGGCATTAAAGGAGATAGTGGAAGCCTATCCCGATGTCGAGCTTGTATATCCGGTGCATTTGAATCCGGCGGTAAGAGAGGTGGCATTCGGGATATTGGGCGATACGGACAGGGCGCATCTTATAGATCCGCTTGATGTTCTGGAGCTTCATAATGCGATGTCAAGAAGCTTTATGGTCATGACCGATTCTGGCGGTATCCAGGAGGAGGCTCCGGCACTTGCAAAGCCGGTGCTGGTGTTAAGGCGTGAAACGGAGCGTCCCGAGGCGGTCGAGGCGGGTACGGTAAAGCTTGCGGGCGTCAATAAGGACGATATTTTAAGACTTGCGAAGGATCTGTTGGATAATGAGGCATCATACAACAAAATGGCTCATGCGGCAAATCCTTACGGTGACGGTGAAGCGTCGCGGCGTACAGCCGAGGCTATTCTTTATTATTTCGGACTAAAAAATGACCGTCCCCAAAATTTCAGCGTAAAATAATATAAAGTAAACAAATAAAAAAAGGAGGTGTCGGGGAATGGCGGATATAAGCGTTTCAAGGATAGAAGAGCTGTTGAACGAAAGAAACTATGCTGTTTTGAAGGAAGAAATAAGCGATATGAACAGTGCCGACGTTGCGGCCGCCATTGACGAGCTGTACGAGGACAGCTTTGACGAAAAAGCGGAATTCCTGATGCTTTACAGACTGCTTCCCAAGGATACCGCCGCAGAGGTGTTTACTTTTATGAACTCCGATATGCAGGAGTATCTTATAAACGCATTTTCAGATACCGAGCTTCGTGAGGTTCTGAGTAAATCCTTTATCGACGATACGGTCGATATGATAGAGGAAATGCCTGCAAACGTTGTTGCAAGGATTTTAAAGAACTCTTCAACGGGCGCAAGAAAGGCGATAAACGAGATTTTAAAATACCCACGTGACAGCGCAGGCTCCATTATGACGATAGAGTATGTGAGTATCCATAAGGATATGACCGTGTCCGAGGCGTTTGACAAAATACGGAGCGTCGGCGTAAACAAGGAAACGATATATACCTGTTATGTAACGGAGAACAGGCGGCTTATAGGTATAGTATCGGTAAAGGATCTGTTCATAGCCGACGACGATGATATTATCGGCGATATAATGGAAACCAATATCATAAGCGTTGAAACGACGGAGGATAAGGAAAACGTTGCAAAGATGTTCAGAAAATACGATTTCCTTGCCATTCCCGTGGTCGATAAGGACTACAGACTTGTCGGGATCGTAACGTTTGACGATGCTATGGATGTCATTGAAGAAGAGGACAGTGAGGACGTGTCTAAGATGTACGCCATGACGCCTATGGAGGATTCGTATTTCAGAACAAGCGTTTTCCGTCATGCCATGAACCGTATAGTATGGCTTTTGATACTTATGATCGGTATGTCTGTTACGGGCGTTATAACCATGCGGTATAAAACGGCGTTTTCAATGATGCCGATACTTGTTGCGTTTATGCCGATGATCATGGATACGGGCGGAAACTGCGGCTCGCAGTCATCAACGCTTATCATTCGCGGCATGGCGGTAGACGAGATACATTTTACGGACTTTTTTAAGGTCATATTCAAGGAATTCAGGATCTCGATACTTATAAGCGCGGTTTTGGCGGTTGTAAACGGTGTCAGAATCTATATAATGTACGGGCATAATACCACGCTTTCACTTGCGGTTGCGGTATCTATTACGGCGACTGTGGTTATGTCAAAGCTTATCGGCGCGGCGCTTCCCATGCTTGCAAAAAAGTGCCGTTTAGACCCTGCCATCATGGCGGCGCCGCTGCTTGCAACGGTCATAGATATGTGTTCGGTGATGCTTTATTTCACCATAGCCTCGGCAATGCTCGGAATATATATATAATAAATACGGATATAAATACGGATATAAATACGAAAAAATGGGCTGCGGCTCATTTTTTTGTGCATACCAAACAGCGGGCGATTAGTAAATCGCTCCTACAAAATGGCGTATGGGTATGGCATGGGGACAATTCACGAATTGTCCGCCATATACGTCACCCCAAAACGCATGCCATAACCGCCCGGGTGCAAATTGTACATACGGCAAAATGAGTAAGACGGTGGACAAAATTAGCGATATATACAATATTGAGAAAGAAAATTGTGCAATTTGCACAAAAA
>CACZPW010000041.1 GCA_902783115.1 uncultured Ruminococcus sp.
GGAGTTCAGAAAACCCTGCGAAAGGAATTCCCCCGCTTCTTCAAGCCTGCCGCACTGTGTGAGCAGCGAGCCGATTATCGTGTCGTATATCCCGCCTGTATTGTTCTCCTTCATTATTTCGGCGGCTTTTTCTCTTTCTCCCAGTGCGTCATACACCAAAGCGATTCTTCCGCTGAGGGTAGTTTCATTCCATTTCGGGTATTTGTTCTGAGAGATGAGAGTGCGCGCCTTCTGATAAAGCTCCAGTGAACGCATAAGCATACCCTTGTTTTTGTCGTCGTTACCTATCATAAAGAAAAGTACGGCAGAAGCGTGGACTATTTCAAAATTGTTAGGGTATCTTTTAAGTGCTTTTTCGGCTTCGGGCAATCCCGTGCGGTCTTTGTCCTTCATAGCGGCGTATAGCCTCTCGATAGTCGAGGAAAGCCCGTTATCTTTCATCTCATACCCCAACAAAGCGTCTACTGATGTATCGAAAAAATCCGCAAGCTCCATTAACATTGCAAGCTCCGGCAGGGAAAGCCCGGCTTCCCATTTATAAACAGCGCCCGTAGTCACCCCAAGCACCTCCGCAAGCTCCTCCTGTGTGAGCGAACGCTCCTTGCGGTATCGGCGTATATTCTGCGAAAGTTTAATTTCCATCGCCTTTCACTCCCTTTCATGTCTATATTATACCAGAGAGCGAACCCAAAGTCAACGTACCGGTAATATCATTAGAATATTATTTTATATACTTGCAGTATGAGTGAGCTTGTTACCGGCTTTATCTGGCTTATTTCGTACTTGGATTTAGTAAGGAATTATATTTGTTGCCTTGCTGTTAAACAGTATTGGAATTATGCTCCGAAAACGTTTAGCATATGTGAAAAAATATGGTCAATATGTCAATTGACATTGTTGAGATACTTTAGTATAATATTACATTATAGTACTATATTGCCGTAAACGATTACGAAGAAACCGGAAGGAGACGTTAAATCAAAAGGAGGTCATTTACCAATGGAACACTCAAAAGTGCGCGGATTTCTCGGGAATCTCGCAAAAAAGGTTGTTAGTGCTGCTGCAGCGGCGACGATGCTGTTTAACTGTCTGCCGCCATTAACGGCAAGCGCGGCAAAGGAATTCAAAACAAGTAAGAAATCCGATCAATACGTATCATTCGACAAGAGTTGTCTTTCCTCGAAAGTTACAAGACTTAGCGAAAAAGAATTCTACAATCCGCTTATAAGGGTAGGAAATCTTATCGAATCAAGTTATAATGTTTATGTTAAGCCGGGAACAAAAATGAAGCTTTCCTTTACGATCGATAATGTTGATAAGATCGATCTCCTTAAAGACAAAAAAATATAGAGGGCGACGAATACACGCTGGATGTAATATCATATTCAAAGGACAAGAAGGTACTTGCCAAAAGGTCATATAAACCTACGCTGACAAATACCAGAGGTTTTTCAAAAGCAGATTGTCTTTTTGATTTTGAATGTTATGGAGATTATTTTTACTTAAAATCTTCCAGAAACCTTGTTCCGTGGGATAATCAAAATGGCAGAGAAATAAGTATGTCCAATGTGGAATTAAAAGTAAACCCCGATTTTCTAATTGTCGAAACCGACGCGCCCAAGGGCTATGACAGTTTGCTTGCAACTGTTCCGGTGCTTAAAGACGTGCCTGACTCTGTATACAAGTCATGGGCTGAGCATATATGTTTATTCATGAACAGTCTGAGCGATCTGACCGGTCAGAAAAAGGAACTGCTTTTCTATGAGACTTATATTGACGATATAGGCAGAAACACTTGTGACAACATTGTTCTCGGTAAATTCTTTGAGATAAATCCTCTGGTAAATATAAACAAGGACGCAACGAAAGTCGTTACAGATAATATCAAGCATTGGAACAGCTCTGCTCCTAATATTACTCATACAGAATTACACGAGATAGCACACGCATATGCAACTCAGTACGTGCAATGTGATAAAAACGCCGCCCGTATCCCGGGGTACACCTCATACAATTTTGAACATGATGGTAAGAATTACAGACGGAACGATTTTGCAAATTATTACCTTATA
>CACZPW010000042.1 GCA_902783115.1 uncultured Ruminococcus sp.
CAGCAGCAGGCGCGGCTTTGCGCCCACGAGCCTGTCCATTTCGGGGTTGCGGCTGGAATAGGGTATGCGCGCATCGGTTATCTCAACCACCGCGTCCACCAGTTTAAGATTTGACTGCATTATCCTGCGGGTCTTTGCCATATGACCCGGGAACCATTGTACGTGCGTGGTCTCTCCCATATCCTCACCTCGTTCTTTATATTATAAATAGTATCTTGTTATCTTTACTTAAGTGTGCCTATCTTGCCGGGATATTTAACGCCGTTTTCATCCTTGCTGAGGTAGAATCTGAAAACAGCTTTCCCGAGGATATCTTCCTTATTGATAAATCCCACATCGCTTGAACGGCTGTCATTTGAACCGTTGCGGTTGTCGCCCATCGCGAACACCGTGCCGTCGGGAACAACGTATTCGTAGGTGTCGTTTCCTATGCGGTATTTTTCGTCAAAGTAGGGCTTTACCTCCATCGGGTCGGAAGCGTCGAGGTAAGGCTCGTCAATCTTAGTGCCGTTCACGGTAACGGTCTTGGTATTGTAATCAACAATGACCTGATCGCCCTCAATACCTATGCACCTCTTGATGATAGTTTTGTTGAGTCCGGGACTGTTCGCAACGATTATATCTCCGCGCTCGGGTTCGTAATTAAAATGTGTAAGTATCAGTCTCTGCGCGTTGTAAAGCGTGGGGTTCATCGAACCGCCGTCAACTATCACTGTGCGGAACAGGAAAATAAATACAAGAAGAACGATAAAGCTCGCAAATGCGAAAGACTCTATCCAGTCAAGAATCTCATCTACTGCGCGCAGTTTTCTGTCTGTAGTCTGAGTACCATAATTATTCATAGCCATTTCTTTTGCCTCTTTATCTCTTAATCGGTCTATTTACGTGAAATAACACAAATCTATTATATCAAATTGCTTTTCAAATTGCAAGCGTGTTTACAGATTTTTTTATATGTTGGGATTTTGTTCACTAAAATTTTACAAATAAGCATAAAGCGCCGCCCAAAAGCACGGACGGCGCATATGCATCGTAATATTTTGAACTTGTTATCAGCCTTCGGGAGAGAAAGAATCCTTGCCGACTCCGCAAAGAGGACAAACAAAATCATCGGGAACGTCTTCCCACTTGGTGCCTGCCGCAATACCGGCATCGGGAGCGCCTTCGGCTTCATCGTAAATGTAGCCGCATACATCGCATACGTATTTCATAACAGATGACCTCCTGTTTATTATACTATATAATATGCACAAAATCCCGCATATCATATCTTGATTATTGTATCACATAAATATGTATACCGTGTGTGAAGCTAATGAAAATATATTTTTCTCAAAAATCAAAAAAATTTTTTTGAAAGGCTGTAATATTTCTTTTCCTGTTTCCGTCTATATTGGTAAAGGAGGCGTTTAACATGAAAAAACGTGAATTTATATCTATGATAATGGCAATATCCATGATGGTCTCTGCGGCTTCCTGCGGAAGTGCAGACAGATCGGGCGATGCCCCTGTGGGCGGCGCCACAAACAATACAAACGGCGTTGCAGAAGCTAAAAGCGAAAAGAGCGACGAGGCAGACGCGGGTGTTTCCGCAGAAGAAGCGGCACCTGTCGCACCTGCTGCAGAATCCGCAAAGACCGAAGCACCCGTTGCGACTACCGCCGCATCACCCGATGCAGTTGCCGGTGAAACGTACGAAGCAGAAGCTATGGGCGAAATGGCTGATGCAAAAAGCATGGGTATCGAAGCAGGCGCTATGAAGAAAGAGAAGGCTGAAAAGCGCTCTGACGACGGCGTGAAAGATGCTTTAGATACGGTAGACGGAGTCATAGCCGCTGACGGTGAAGGCGACGAGCCCATTATACCCACCGAGCCGGATGATATCGAGGAATTAGTTGTTCGCCGCCCGGAGGCAGGTCAGCTCACCGCAGGAGAATGGAACGACAATGATAACTGGGGATTTTTCACTAACCTTGTGAACTCCGGCACTATCAAGTTCCCGAGCTTCAGTCTCGACCCCACCACACGCTGTGCTGTTACTGTAAAGAGCGCAGACAATACTCCCGTTGTCAACGCGAATGTACGTCTGCTCGATGAAGACGGCAAGGTAATATGGAGAGCAGTATCCGACAAGAAGGGCA
>CACZPW010000043.1 GCA_902783115.1 uncultured Ruminococcus sp.
ACCGCTTGAAATGGATGAAAACAAGGTCTGACAAATGTATGCGTCGCTCATCGGCTCGGTAAGCTTTATCTCCCTTACGTTTGCATAATACGGTCTTTCTATTACGACCGCTCTTGTGGTTTTATAGTCTGTATACTTCATAGTCCTTGCTCCTTTTTTATAATTTTGGTCAGGCTTTTTGCTATCCCGTCCGCTCCGTAGATGCTTGGATGTACCTCGTCTGCGGACAAAAGCGAGAATTTGCCCATAAGATGCTTTGGCATTCTGTACCAGGTCATACTCCCGTCGGCTTTATCTATTTCAAGCTCCGCCGCATTATGTATCTGAGCATTTTTATACAGCATTTTGATTTTCTCCTTATTCCAATGTAACGTCTGAACATCTGCAAATGGCGACATTTATGCCTTCCCCCTAAATGTCCGCAGAGCGGCTCCGCATTGCTATGGCAATGCTCTGGGGGAAGGGGGACCGGCTTTGTCGGTGGATGAGGGGTTATTACAATTTTTCTTCCCTCATTTGCCCCCTAATCAGTCACGCTCTGCGTGACAGCTTCCTATACCATATCGCATTAGCGATTGGTAGGTGCGTTATGAAATAACAGCACCGTCGCAAAACGATATGTCCCTACAATTCAATTTTCCGTTGTATGCCGTTCCCAATACCGTATACAACGGGCAATTCGTGAATTGTCCCTACGGCATATCCATACGCCGTTTTGTAGGGACAGGCCTCCCGGACTGTCCGCCGGTTACGGCATACAAAACCGCATACAACGGACAATTCGTGAATTGTCCCTACGGCATATCCATACGCCGTTTTGTAGGGACAGGCCTCCCGGACTGTCCGCCGGTTACGGCATACAATACCGCATACAACCGACAATTCGTGAATTGTCCCTACGAAATTTTCAATTTTCAATTTGATTACCGTTTCGCCAGGAGCAGGCGTTACATGCGGGGCAGCGGTTATTTTGCACTGCCTGTCGGAATTTTTCGCTTTTTTCGTTTTCAAATATTTCTTCAAGGCTGTTTTCCTTAACATTACCCGCCGAAAAATCGTAAAAATCGGTACAGTAATGCACATTACCGTTCCACGCTATATGCGGATGCGAAAACGCCGATTTGCAAACGCCCTCGGACGTATGCCGCTTATGCACCACGGAAAACCCCAAACCTTCGGGGATCGGCACACTGTCAAGCTCCTTTGAAAAATCTATCTTACCGTTATTTTCCCATGAGTCTATATACTCCGCCTTTATCCCAAAATCGCTCATAAGCCATTTTTTATACCTGTCTATCTCCTCTGATTTAAGACCTATCATATCCTGGAGTATAAGCTCACGGATATTGAGCTTATCAAGCTCTTTTAAAAATTCGGGCAGCACCTTTACAAGCTTTTCTGTTATAACGCTCATAACGGTAACGTTTTTATGTCCCAATTCCGCAATATTTTTCATAACCGTATCGTAAACGCCCGCGCCCCGCACAGAATCGTGTACCTCCCTTGTGCCGTCTATCGAAACGAACACCTTATCGACGCAAGCCTTTACAATATCCCTATGCTTATCCAAAAGCACGCCGTTTGTGACTATCTCGGCCACAAAGCCCTTATTTTTGAGCATACTCACAATACCGTCAAATACCGGCGACACCAGCGGCTCACCGCCCCATACGGTTATTTTGGGCAAAGGCTTATTACTGTTTTCAAGCTCACCGATGACCTTTTCCCAGTCGGGCAAGGTCATCTCCTCGCCGGCGGCGTCCCTGAAAAATCCCGTTTTGCCCCACTGTCCGCAAAAGGCGCACCTTAAATTACAGCTTCTTGTTATCTGAAAATGTATATGCTCTATTGCATTTATCATATTTCACCGAAGTATTCCTTTGACATCAATAATTCGTCTATGGCTTTTATCTGCGTTTCCATAAGCTGCGGAGAATAGATGCCGCGCTTTTTCTCTATACCGCCCTTTTCCATTGCGGCCTTGATATGATTATTTGCGGCGTACATATCTTCAAGGCTTTCCCTTACGTTAAACCGTCCCGGACTTGTGGGTGCAGGAGGCCAACGGCTGTCGGAAACCCATGCGGACGCCAATCTCTTCATTGCGTTATCAAGCTCGATATCAAGGCTTTCGATATCCTCGCCAAGCTTTTTGGCAACCGCTTTTATACCGTTTAGGATAGATATACATACAGGGTCCATTATCCTTGAATACTCGGTATTAGCCCACGCCTTTGCCGTTCCGCCATGCCATGCAACGCCGTTTTCGATATTATCGACAAACTCGTTTTCTATTGTGTTATCAAGCACCTCAGACGGAAGCACGAACTCATAGCCTGCGTCCTTTGCCGCATCAAGAATAGCCTTGAATCTATCCACACTGCCCGGCTCGGACTCGAAAAAGCGCGCCTGGTTAAACTGCTTTACGTAAAAATATGCGCTTGAACCGATATATTCCGCATCCTCGGCATACGGCATTATAAAGCTGCCTGTCTTTTCTATCCTGTCCTTCCAGTTTGCAAGCATCGTCTTTATCTCGTCCATATTTATAGGCTCATCACGCATACCCTCAGTAGCGCCCATTAAGTACCACAAAAGCAGGTTTGCCATACAGTCGGAACGGAATATCATCTTTAAGCCGTTCGGCGCAACGGACGCATTTGTAATGAATTTCAAAAATTCGGGCTTATCCTTTATATATTCCTCAATCTTAAACAAATGATTTTTATTGGAATGTCCCTGAACGTCAAATTGCAGTCGCGTTGCCTTTCTTATCTCGTCAAAGGACAGCATCAGGGAATCTGCGTCCATAATAAGCGCCTTTAAGCCTGCCTTCTTATACACATCGGGGATATAGCCCGCCCAACCGCATTCGGGATTCCAACCGATCTCGGGGCGCTTACCGGTATGCTTTTCCCATACGTCCATTGAATATTTCAGGGAATGAAGGCATACCTCCTCGGGGATATTTGA
>CACZPW010000044.1 GCA_902783115.1 uncultured Ruminococcus sp.
CGCATGAGTGAAATTTGCAGTTAACACTGCAAGTTAAGGAAGAAATCGCACAGCGATTTCAGATTTTATTTCCTTAAATTGACAGTACTGCTCCACTTGATGTACTGTTACGCTGCTGTTGCTCCACTTTATGCCGCCCATGTCAAAGGGAGAGGGACTGCGTCAGCGGTGGAACCAGCCTTCCCCCTGCGTGGGGAAGGGGGACCGGCTTCGCCGGTGGATGAGGGGTTATGCGATATATCTGTCACGCTTTGACGAGCGCATAACGAGTATGTAGGACACAATGAACAGTACCGCTATAAAACCGATAAAGTACAGCGCATTATTCCCCGACGATGCAATATAGTCATAGCTTCCGTGAATAATTGCAGGCAAAACCACGCACAGTACCCGCATTATTTTTGACTGTACCGTATTTCCGCAGTTATCACAGCGCTTTGCTATCCCGTAAAAAATACCCATGAAAACGCCGAAGCAGGTGTGACCGGGAATTGCCGTAACGGCTCTTACAAGCGCCGTTGAAAAGCCGTAGGTCATAACATAGCTGATATTTTCCCAAAGTGCAAATCCGAGCGATACAAACACGGCGTATACCACGCCGTCATACTGACAGTCAAATTCCGGCGAGCGCCAGGTTTTTCTTCTCAGCATAAAATATTTTGCGCCCTCCTCGGAAAACGCAACGACTCCGAAATACAAAATGACGTTATACAAGCTGCTTTCGGCATCAACACAGCTGTTTAAAACAGTGCTGAAAACACGCTCTAAAATCAGCGCCATAAGCGCCGAAAATATGCCCGACTGTATCAGCCGCCACAGCAGCTGCGGACTTTCAGGCTCCAGCCTGTCCGATAAATACACCTTTATCATCAGAATTATCGCAGGTATGACCGCCGCCGCAATCAGCACAAAATTATAAGTCATTATCGCCGGCAACACAAAATAAAACATAATTTCTTTTCTCCTTAATTGCTCCGTCTCTTCGGCATAGGCAGCTCGTCTGCCATTTTTAAAAGCAGTTCCCTTAAAAATTCTCTGTTTTCCGTATCGTCTGCCAAAAGCATTTCCTTTGCGCCCTCATACGGCGTTTCAAGCTCCGCCTCCGGCATCATCGCCTTTGAGGTCTTTGTCTGCTTTATCAAAAATCTGTTATCGTAAATACCGCCTACGACCTTCCCCTTACAGTAGATTATATATTCACCCATCATTTTCCTGTAGGTGATATCCTCTGCCAAGGAAAGCTCGTCCAGTATAAAATCAAGATATTCCTTATCAGACGCCATAATATAAGTCTCCATATCATAACAGCCGCCTACCGCATATTGCAGTCCACGGCTGTAGCTTATTTATCGGACTATTTACCGGGATAGCACTCCACCGAGCGAACCTCGTAGCCCTTTAACATCTCTCTGCCCTTCAAGCCCGCAAGCTCGATCAAAAACAGCATACCCGACACCTTTCCGCCAAGCTCCTCTATAAGCTCCGCCGCCGCTTTTACGGTACCGCCCGTCGCTACAAGGTCGTCCACTATCAGCACCTTCTGACCGGGCTTTATGCTGTCCTTGTGCATTTCGACCTCCGAGGTGCCGTACTCAAGATCGTATTTTTTCGATACGGTCTCACGGGGCAGCTTGCCCTTCTTCCTTACAAGTACAAAGCCCTTTCCAACCGCATACGCGACAGGTGCGCCGAACAAAAAGCCTCTTGCCTCCGTTCCCGCTACAACGTCAAACTCAAATTCCTTTGACAGCTTGACAAGTTCATCGACCGCAAGCTTAAAGCCTTCGGGATCCTGAAGAACCGTTGTAACATCACGGAATATTATACCCTTTTCGGGAAAATCCGGTATACTCGTTATATAATCATCTATCCTTTTCATTTATTGTTTGCTCCTTTAGCTTCAAGATATTTACATTTTAACATATAACATAAAAATATTCAATAAGAAAATTTGCAATAAAAACACCCGTACCGCAAATATTGACTTGTGCTTTCGGGTGTGCTATACTTTACCTGTTAATATTACGGGAATACAGGGTGTGAATATAATGAGTATTATCATACGGAGAATCGTATTTACAATAACAACGGTTTTACTTATGCTGTCCTCATTCGGATTTTCAAGCCAGAGCGCGGCGGTATCGGGACGCCTGAGCAGGGGTATTCTGGCAAGGACTGCCGAGGCGGAAATCTTTGACGGCGTTCCATACAGCGAAAAAGCGGATTTTGTAAGAAATTCGGATCATCTGACAAGAAAAGCGGCGCATTTTACGGAATATACCCTACTCGGTCTTTCGCTCTATCTTATGCTTTCGGCATGGATGCTAAGCTCAAAGAAAAAGCCGTATTACCTGACGCTTATCCTTGCGTTTTTATACGCTTCAACGGACGAGCTTCACCAGATATTCGTATCGGGCAGAGGTCCCCAGCTTTTTGATGTTCTTATCGACACCTCGGGCGCATTCTTTGCAATTTTGCTCATAACCCTGATACAGCTTCTCATAAAAAAACGGCAAGCATCAGCCTGATGCTCCGCCGTATACATTATCGGTAAAAAAACGGGGTTATATCAAAAACTCTTACGGTTTTTGGCATAACCCCTTTATCATTATTTCTGTTCCACCGACGTACTGTCGTCAATAACGGGTACGGGCATTTGTTCCTCAAATTTTGCAACGGCGATCCTTGCAAGGGTAAGCAGCTGATTTTTCTGATTTTCATCGGCGCCCGAGCCTGCCGTTATTTTTATATAACAGCCTCTGTCGTAAATATTTATCGACGGATACGCTATAAATGCCGTTTCGCCAAGCTCCGCCACTTCTTCCGCCGAGGCTCTTAACGCCCTTGCGGTATCGTATGCATAGAATACCACCTCAGGGCTTATATCGTCGGTATACTGAGTGATCTCAATGCATACCGGATCCTGACCTATCGGCTCGCTCAGATAAAGAGCCTTGCTGTAGTTACCCTCGACCGTAACCGCACCGCCGTCAAGAACGGGCTGATAGCCCGTTGCAAGCGCAACGTCGTCAAGTGTCAAAAGCGTTGACGGATCTATCGTCGGCACAGGCTCCTTCGTTTCATTCTTGCCGCCGCAGGAGCACAGCGCAAGCACCGTCATACATACAGCTAAAAATAAAGACATTTTTTTCATTTTTATAACCATTCCTTCCCAAGTCATAAAACAATATGAATAATCCAAAATGCCTTGGCATTTTGCACCTTACCTATTCACTATTCCTTATTACTTATTACCTGTCTGAATTTATTCAGACACTCACCCCTCCCGTTACTTTTTAAGGGCTATTGCCTCTTTTACGTTTTTGACTATGTTCTTTGCCGTTAAGCCGTAAGCCTCAAACAGCTCCGCAGGCTTACCCGACTGACCGAACTGCTCCGTTCCTATGATCTTAACCGGACACGGCGCATTTTTACAAACAACCTCTGCCACAGCCGAACCAAGTCCGCCCATAACATAGTGCTCCTCCGCCGTTACTATTGCGCCCGTTTCCTTTGCCG
>CACZPW010000045.1 GCA_902783115.1 uncultured Ruminococcus sp.
CAAAGCTGCAACTTCGCTACATCAAATAGCTTTTGTATATTAACACTTTATTCCGCCTTTGTCAAGCGTTTTTTTGCAATTTTTTTACATATTTTTCAATATTTTTAAAATTCGGATTTTATGTAACCCGAATGGCTATTTATGTAACCTTATTCTGCATATTTGCGCGGATTTTTTGTATTGCTTTTTTCTCGATCCTCGACACCTGCACCTGTGAAACTCCTATGCTCTTTGCGATCTCCGATTGAGTTTTGTCCCTGAAATATCTCAAAATAATAATTTTGCGTTCACGTTCGGTAAGCATCTTCATTATTCCGTTTACCATTACCCTGTTTATTATCTCATCTTCCGCATTTTCGCCGCTTATCGTATCAAGCAGCTTTATATCCTTACCTCCGCCTGTGCAAACGCTCTCGTAAATCGATCCGGGCGGCATTGCGGCGTCATACGCCTCCAAAAGACTTTGGGTACTTATTCCGCACTCCCTTGAAACCTCGTTTATTGTCGGCTCGCGGCTGAGACGTTTTCTTAAAATCTCCTCCACCCTCCAGCCTTTCATTGCCACCTCTTTTAATGTTCTGCTTATTTTGATTGCGCCGTCATCACGCAAAAATCTTTTTATTTCACCCATGATCATAGGTACGGCGTATGTAGAAAACTTAACATCGAATGACGTATCAAACTTTTTCGCCGCCTTGATAAGTCCGATAGCTCCGATCTGAACAAGGTCCTCCGTTTCGTATCCCCGCACATTGAACCGCTTTACTATGCTGTAAACCAAGCCCATATTCTGTTCGATCAAAGCATTTTCGGCATTCCTGTCCCCCGTTCGCATTTTTCCGATAAGCTCAAGATTGTCAATCACTTACCCACCTGCTTAACGGTTTTTGTCATAATAATGCTTGTCCCTTTATTTTTTTCGCTTTCCACCTCAACACTGTCCATAAAGGTTTCCATTATCGTAAAGCCCATACCGCTGCGCTCGTCCTCGGGCTTACCGGTATACAGAGGCTCTCTTGCGCGCCGTATATCGCTGATGCCCACGCCCTCGTCGCTTATTCTGAACTCTACACTGTCTTCATATATTGTCCCTTCCATTACGATACGTCCCCTGCCCGTATCGTTATAGCCGTGAATTATTGCATTTGTCACGGCCTCGGATACCGCCGTTTTTATTTCGGATATTTCCTCCATTGTCGGATCAAGTCCTATCACAAACGCCGCCGCCACGCTCCTTGCAAAACGCTCATTATCGGAAATCGCCATAAATTCCACGCTCATACTGTTTTTAAGCATACGCTCAACACCTCCTCCAATGCATTTTGCAGTCTGTCGGTTATTATCACAATATCCCTAAGCCCCGACATCTGAACAACTCTGTCGATAAGGCTGTTCATACCGCATATTGCAACAACTCCGCCCATTGTGCATACGGTCCTGTACCGTCCCATAATGACACCGATGCCCGAAGAATCCATAAACCGCACATTACGCATATCAAAAACCACGTTGCACAAGCCCGTTTTTTTCAAAAGCCTGTCCGCCTCCGTCCGTATATTCTCGGCAGAATGCTGATCCAATTCATCATCGGGGCGAATAACAAGCGCTCTGTATTTTCCTATTACAGTAAGCTCCATACGCTTCACTCCTTCCTATACTGTAAATTCTGCCTCCGGCTGTATTTTTCCTTTGACGAAGCTTGGCAACCTTTGTCGAAAACGGAAAAGTTTTCGACAAAAAAAACAGAGGCGAAATTCCTCTGTTTTGTGTTTGTTTTTGTAAGTGCCGTTCACTTTCCGCAAAATCTTTTAAATACACCTTTTATCTCCGTCTGATACGCATTTCTCTTGCACGTTTTAAAAGATAATCACGGTTATTGAGCTTTGGATTTATTATCACCTCGTCAACCAATTTTTTGAGCACATCGCCTATGTCCCTGCCCGGGCGGTAGCCAAGCTTTATCAGGTCGTTGCCGTTTACCACCAAATGCGAAACAAGATACGGCTGATCCTCGGCAAGGATTTGCCTGTATATATCGTAAACGGCATTTATCCGCTTTTCCTTTTCGGGATAATACACGGGATTTTTTGCTTTGTTATCCGCTTTCTGAATTTCCAAAAGCTTTTCAAACAGCTCCGCGCCCGTCCTTGCCATAATACGCTTTACCGCCTGCTGAGTCCTGTCTATCCTTACGTCATGGTTATCGACAAGAATAGTTATGCTTTTTATGCTGTCATTATCCATTCTGAGCCTGTGCAGAACGTCCGTCGCTATCCTCCTGCTTTCCCTGTGATGTCCGTAAAAGTGTATGACGCCGTTCTGATCGGTGCTTGACGTACACGGCTTGCCTATGTCGTGCATAAGCGTTGCCCAGCGTATGATGTAGTCCTTGGGCGTATATTTGACGGCGTGCATGATATGCTCGCCCACATCGTATATATGGTACTTATTCCTCTGCGGCTCGCCGAAGCAAGCGGCAAGCTGCGGAATGATATACCTTAAAAGATTGTATTCGTTAAGCTTTCTTATATAGTCGGGGTTATCGGACAGGAGTATTTTATTAAGCTCCTCCAAAATACGTTCATTGCTTACACGCTTTATAAGCGCGGCGCACTTCTTTATCGCCTTTTCCACTCTGAAATCTATCCTGAATCCAAGCTCGGCGGAAAATCTGACCGCCCTTAACATTCTGAGGGCATCCTCCCTAAATCTTATCTCAGGATTACCCACACACTTTATAAGCTTATTTGAAATGTCTCTCCTGCCGCCAAACAAGTCAACCAGTCCGCGTTTTGGCGAGAACATCATTGCGTTAATGGTAAAATCCCTGCGCTTTACATCGCTTCGCACATTTGTTACATATTCCACCCTGTCGGGATGCCTGCCGTCGTTATACTGCCCGTCCTCTCTGAAGGTGGTTATCTCATATCCCGTTTTATTATACACAACCGTTACAGTTCCGTGTTTTATACCCGTATCTATAGTCTTTGAAAAGAGTCTTTTTATCTCTTCAGGGCGCGCCGACGTTGCAACATCGTAATCATGCGGAATTCTGCCCATGATGATATCTCTTACGGCTCCGCCCGCAACATAGGCTTCATAGCCGTTATCCTCCAATATGCCGAGTATTTTTATAATATCCTCGGGCAAATCAAATTGCATATCCGTCCCCCCTTTCAAAAACAGTATATACTGAATTATAAACCTTATCAATCGTAAATGAAATAAAAAAAAATGACCGTTCGCTTATGCAAACAGCCATTTTTTACAACTACCGCATATTTTTTATGTGTATATCCACATGCTTCGTTTCCGAATAATGCACCACCGCAACTCCGTAGCGGCCGTTGGTGTATTCATAGGTCGTTGTGCCCTTTGAATCCGTCAGATCAGCCATTTCAAACGACGCATTGTACATAGCCTGCTCGTATTTTGACAGCGCATCGTAAATATTTACATCTTCATTGCCGGCATACGAGTAATAGTAGTCAAAATCCTTTGCCGACGCCGGCTCTATGCCCGAATAATATCCAAAATCGGGGATATTGTCAAAGCCGCCGTAATACTCCGTTATCTCCGCCTTTTCGGGCTTTTTTGTAGGCTTAAGCGTGATATCCGCTTCAGCCTCAACATCATCGCCGGTATTCTTTTTATACTCCGACATCTGCGGAAGCTTTACGCCTCTCTCGGTCTGATACAGCGCCCAGCACACGCTCTTTGAGCAGTTATAGTCCGCCTGCCGCTGAACGTTTTCAAGCATGGTACTTGCGTCCCTGCTTGTGTAGGGGCTTTGATAGCTTGAGTTATATTTGGTAAAATATACATTTGACTCGTTTTCGTATTTCGGGTCCGCAAGATTTTCAAGCACCTTGTCAAGCTCCTGAATAACATTTACATAGCTTGGAAGCTCCGTACTCATCACTTCCCCGTAAAGCTTGTTTGCCTGTTCAAAGCCCGCGCGCCAGCTCTCTGCCTTATCCTTTATTTCGGCATGGTCAAAAGGCTTTCCGTCCTTGAACTGCTGTATCTGCTCCTCCAAAAGCACCGGTATCATGATCTGCTCCTCAAAAGCGTCGATATCATATCCGTCCCGTACGCGTATCGCCTTTTCTATCTTTGAATACTTTTCCCGCTCCTTTACCGAAAGCAGACTGTAATTGAGCTTGCCGTCATAGTCCGCCATATTGCTTATGATCTCCTCGTACTTGCTCAGATTATCCTCTTTAAGCAGTCTGTCGGCATAGGACAGATACATATAATAATCCTTGTAAACCTGATTGTTTTCATCCTTACAGGTATCGGCTATCCGGCTTGCCGCCGCATAGTATTTAAACTGCGCGCACAGCTTGGCTCTATGGAGCCTGCCCGCATCTCCCACCAAAAAGAACACCAGAACAAACGCCGCGACCGCTACCGCGCCCGATATTTGAAGCACCCTGTCAAATCCGCTGCGTTTTGCTCTTTTTTTTGTTTTTTTCGTTTCCTTTTCCTTAGCGGCGAATAAATCGTTTATGCTCTCGACCGCCCCGCCGACAGGCGTTCCGCATTTGGGGCAGACCTTCTGAGCCTTGTCAAGCTTCTGCCCGCATTTTACGCATTCCATATATGTGCCCTCAAAATTTCCGAAATCTTCCGAATATATTATAACAAACCCCAACCGAATAATCAAGACAAAATTATACAAAATATCCCCGTAATTTACACCAATTCAAAAATGCCCCCGCCCAAGGCCGGGAGCATTTTTGAAAATCGCCCTACGCTCTTAACTCGAATGAATTACAATCGGTACATTCCGGCACTGTGGGATTTACCTCATGCGTGCCGACCTGTATCATCGGCAATGAGCAGTAATCCTGACTGCCGCAGTGATGTGAACACTGCGAAACGGTGCACCTGATGTTTTCGTTCTTGTTACACTTACAATCCTTCATGTCTTTGTTCCTCCTGACATTTTCTGATGATGCTTTACATCATTAGCAGTATGCCCCAAAAACCGTAATTTTATTAAAATTTTCAATATTAACTTTAAATGTACACTTTTATATACAGGTTGATCACACTTTCAACTTTCAATTTTCCATTTTCAATTTTCAATCACTCTTATCGCTATCACGCTCATATCGTCAATAATGTTATCCCTGCTCTTTTTTACCGCTCTGTGTATTATATTATCCGCCATATCGTCCATATTATCGCAGAGTGCGGTTATCTCATTTTTTATCCATTCCGTTCTCACAGTTGTATATCCCGCCTCCGTTACCCCGTCCGAAAGCATTATTACGGTGTCTCCGTCGTACAGTCTGCGCCTTTGTCCGTTGACCTTGACTGTTTTTAATATCCCGACGGGTATCGATGCGGAAAATACGGTATCAACTCTGCCCTGTGAATATATAAAGCTCTGTGCCGCGCCTATTTTGTAAAATTCGCAAAAGCCCGTCATAAGATCGAGCATCATAAGATCGACCGTTGCAAAGCATTCATTGTCAAGCTTTAAGCAAAGCGTTGAATTTATCATTTCTATTGACGTTTTCACATCAAACCCCGCCGCCAAAAATACCTCAAGCAGCGTAAGCGTTATTTTGCTCTCCGACGCCGCCTTTTTGCCGCTGCCCATACCGTCGGATATGAGAAAATACATCCTGTGATCCTCCGTCCTAAATGTCTTTATGCTGTCGCCGCAAACCTTACCGTGATCCTTACAGCGCTGTCTTACGGCAAAATCCACTCCGTAGCGGGGCTTGGACTCAAATTTCATTATCCCGTTATCCTCTTTCCCCCTGCAGCCTATCGGTACGGAGCAAACCGTTGAAAGAACTGCCTCGCACTTTTTTATATCCGCGCCCGCATTGAGTCCGGCATATATTTCAAGCTGTCCTTCCGCGCCCTCCACAACGCTTATCTCAAAAACGCTTATCCCGTGCGCGTCCAAAAGACTTACCGCCGCCTCCTCAAGATCTTCTCGGAAGGTAAATCCCTCGCTTATATTCCTTGCCGCTCTCTCTAAAACCTCCGCAATCTCCTTATACTGGCTGTTTATAAGCTCCCTGTTACTTATCGCCTCGCCCTGATGCATAAGCTCACGCTTGTACATCTCGTAAACGTGATTAAATTCCGCTACAAGCTCGTTCGCTCTTTGGCAGTGCTTTTTTAATTCCTCATCAGGCTCCGTCACCGTTCCGTTCTTTTCCGTTTGGGAAAGCAGCTCGGATACGAGCTTATATGTCAGCGCAAACTCGGACTGCCAGCACTTATTGGCTTTGGAGCATTTTGAACACACCCTGCACGTTACGTCGTCATAAATCGCACCCGCCTCCCTGCTGTATAAGTTCAGGCGCTTTTTTGCCGCATCCTCAAAGCAGGAATTAAGGCTCAGGAATGAGTTTGACATCTTCATAAGCCTTAACGCCAGATAATCCCGCACTCTCGTATCAATATCTATGCTCTCTATAGTAAGCGCATTGGTAAAATACGCCCTTGCCCTGCTATACAGCTTCGGCGGCGTTATTATAAATAACAGCGCACCGATAAGCACCTCATATATATTTAAGGGCATATCAAAGCTCTTATAGGAATACAATGTAATAACTCCCACACCGCCTATCATTCCGATAAGGATCCCAAGCCGCCCTGCAAATTTAAGCATATTTGAAAATACGGCGCAGATCCCCAGCATACCCATATTGAGTATCGCCCTCTCGTTACCCATCGCCGTAATAAAGCCTATGCAAAGTCCGCCGCACCCCGAAACGGAAAGCCCGGATAAATAGCTTATCACCATTACCGTGTATACGGAAAGTATATTTGAAACGGCTATGCCGTAAATCTTTGCCCCGTTAAAGCCCGTTATGATGATCCCCACCGTTATCACCACGCTTATAAGCTCGTCCTTTGAGGCCTGCTCCCGCTTTTTGCGGGTTTTTAGCAAAATATCCGTCTTAACGAACACCAAATACGAAATTGCGGATATTATACCCTCGGCGGCAAGCATCAGAACGGAATACATACCCACACCGTCGGCGGCAAGCATAAATATACCGCCGATACACACCGCTATCCCGCAGGCGGTCGCATTATACGCCATATTGTCTTTGGTTTTTAGTCTGTCGTATATCCAATAGAGCAAAAACGCTATTATGTACTTCACCACCACGATCTTTGCGCCTGCCAAAAACAGCCCCGCACTCAGAACCGAAAGTGCGATATAGGCAATCGACTTATCCGTAACAGCCGCAAAGAACGCTATCGAAAACGGGAACGCTCCCAAGACTGACGCCCGTGATATTATAAACAGCAAAGCTGTTGGCAAGGCGTCAAACCGGTTCGGTCTTCTGATGGCAGCGCTTTGCTCCTTTTGCATATTCAGTGCCGTACTCGCCATAATTCTTTATCCCTCCGTTTAATATTTGTTTAACAGATAGAGTATACCACTGCTAATATGATTTTTATGTCAAATACCGTTGTCGAACAAAAAAAACTTATCGACTTTTTCCGACATCTGTGATATACTGCAACAAGGATCTAAGATACGGAGACAAGCTATTATGAAACGGATTTTGATTTTTTCTGATACACATAACGACACAACACGGGCAATGAACGTAATACTCCAAACCGAAAGCGTTTGGGCGATCATACACGCAGGCGACTGTGTAAGGGACGCAGAGGATATTGCGGCGATGTTCCCGAAAATTCCCGTGTACTACGTTACGGGAAACAACGATTTTCTCTCAAGCGCTCCCCGCGCGCTCAATATATCGGTGGACAAGAAAAATATTTTTGTCGTACACGGGCATAACGAAAGAGTAAAATACGAATACACCTTAAATACGCTGCTTGAAAAGGGACGGCGCCAAAATGCGGATCTGATAGTTTTCGGGCATACGCACAAGCCCTTGATAGAATACCGTGAGAATATGATCCTTTTAAATCCCGGAAGCATTAAATATGGCGGCACCTACGCCGTTTTAGAGGTGGACGGCACGGATATGAAGGTGAGGATAGAAAACTACGGGTAATTGTGTACAAGTATGAATATATACGTCACGCTTTTTTATATAGAGCGTGACATTTTTTGTGCTTTTTAAGTATTTAAGCCGTTTTTATGTCACGCATTGTCATAGGAAAATTAACTTTACAGCGAATTGTTAAAATTTTCCATTTTGTAGTTGTATTATATTTTTTCCTGCATATAATAGATAGTGGGACAAGGGTTTTGTACAATTTACCTTTCCCTGATACTTAATGCTCCGGTAGCTTGACATATTGTGAGTAACCGGAATAAAAGCCGCTCCGATACGTTGGGGCGGCTTTTATTCATATCATACAATTTCGGTAAAAAGAATATACTCCGATAGCCGAAACGACACAAGTACTGTTACCATATACCTATTATTCTTTCGGTTTCATATACGCTTATCCGGCTGAAATTCCGCTTATCATACTTTACATCGACCGCAGCGGGGTACGGTACCCACATCTGTGAATAGAAATCCCATACATATCCGTCGTATTCATTTACGATTTTTATTACTCCCCTGCGTTCTCTGTCTGAATAGTATTGTATCATTCTTACCTCCGTTTCTTCTCTTTACCAAAGCCATTGTATCACACAGTCTGTACAAAAAACAGGACTCTTGACCGGTTTTGTCTGAAAATGTATAATAATTACGATTTTGGGCATTAAAGTCATACAAAAATTTAAACAGTATATTACGGCGTTTTTGAAAGGAAAATTGGTAAATTTAGATATTGTATAAAGCATGGCATAATGATATAATTTTTACAATAATTTGAAACCGGAGAAATAAAATGTCACACAACAATCAGAAAAAAATTGCAGTGATAAACGATATATCTGGGTTTGGAAAATGCTCGTTATCCGTTGCGCTGCCTGTAATTTCACATATGGGAATACAGTGCTGTCCCCTGCCCACCTCGATATTTTCAAACCATACGGGCTTTGAAAGCTTCTACTATGAAGATTTTACGGAGCACATGGAAAGATATATAGACGAGTGGGAAAAGCTCGATTTGAGATTCAATGCAATAGCATCGGGCTTTTTAGGCTCGGACAAGCAGATAGAAATAGTCGAAAAATTCATAGACCGTTTTAAAAACGACGATACTATAATCGTTGTCGATCCCGTTATGGGCGAGGATGGGCATACTTATAGGACGTACACAAAAAAAATGTGCGATGAGTTAAAACGGCTTGCGGCGCTTGCGGATATTCTGACGCCAAATCTCACGGAGGCGTGTATTCTGACCGATACACCGTATAAGGCGGAGGGCTGGAAAAAAAGCGAGCTTTTTGAGCTTTTGGAAAAATTGAATTCCATGGGCGCAAAAAAAATCGTCATAACGGGCATACATTCGGGCGCATTTCTTTCAAACGCCGTATTTGACGACGGGAATTTCTATATCCGGAAACAAAAAAAGGCGGGCAGCTTCCGTTCGGGGACGGGCGATATTTTCTCGGCAATAATCGCCGCAGACGCCGTAAACGGAGTCGAATTTATCGACAGCGTAAAAAAAGCGTCCGCATTTATAAAACGCTCGATAATAAATACCGAAATGCTCGATATCCCGCTTACTGACGGCGTATGCTTTGAGGATCTGTTGCCGACGCTGAAAAAATAGATATATTTAGGAGAGAAAATAGTGCCAAACGCGCAAACTGAGCGTACAAGACCGCCGGTATCGGCTTTGTACGCTCAGTTTATTTGTTTACCAGAACAGCATATCGTTGCCCTTTAATTTATAGATAGCTTCAGTGAAGAAATAATCGCCGTAAATTATGGAAATATGCCTGCCCGTATCGTCGTGATAACGTTCCGTTCCCATAAGCAGTATCGCCTGCTCGTCATTATCCCAGTTACAGAAATTATCGTTGAACGCTTTTAGGATATTCATTGCCGCGTCAAGATACTTTCTTTCCCCTGTTGCCCTGTATATTTCTATAAATCCGCACGATGCTATTGCTCCTGCCGTGGAATCATAATACACAGGCTCCTTCGGCGCTTTGAAATCTACCTTGGGAAGCCAATCGTCATTTACACAGGATATGAAATAATCCGCCGCTTTTTTTGACACGTCAAGATATTTCTTATCGCCGGTATGTATATAGCTTAACACATATCCGTATATAGCCCAAGCCTGACCTCTTGACCACGACGAGCCCACAGAGTAGCCCTGACCGCCGAAGGTTTCCTTTACATCGCCTGTTTTTAGGTCGAGATCTGCAATATGAACAACGCTTCCGTCGTCCCTGATATGAGTCTTTATCAGCGTATCCGCATGGTTTTTGGCAATATACTCAAAGCGGGGATCGTTATATTCCCTTGACGCCCAATAAAGGAGCGGTATGTTCATCATTGAGTCGATGATTACCCAGCCTGTCATATCGCCGTTCCATGCGCGGATAAACTTACCCTCACAGTTATATCTTGACGCCAGGATATCGGCGGCTATCGCCGTTCTTATTTTGGATTTGGTGTTACAAAACAGCCTGTAGTTTACGCCGCTTGATATATTCCACATAAATCCGACATCATGGTGCAGTCTGTCGTAATCTAAAAACGCTTCGTCTAAAATATCCTCGGTATCCTGCGCGGCGGCTCTGTATATTTCTTTTTTCGTTCCTACATACATAAGCCACATAAGTCCCGGCCAGAATCCGTTTGTCCACCATGAAACATCGATCCTGCGCATATCGCAGTACGTGCCGTCGACCGTGCGGTTATGCCATTTTGAGCTTGTGGTGTATGGGATCCTGCCCTTTTGGAGCGGCGCCACATACGATAACTTTTTATCTATCTTCTCCCATACACTGTCAACAAATTCTCTTTCGTCTGCTCTTAAATCCATTATACTGTTTCCTTCCGTAAAAATTACACCTATATACTACCACAATGCGGATATTTTAGCAATAGTATTATTTTAGCCTTACGCTTTTTGTAACAGGGACGTACTTACATACATATTATATACTATACATAAATTCTGAGGTGGTGTTATGGTAAATTGCTGTAACGGCGGCGCGGCAAAGGCGGCAGGTCTTGCGGCGCTTGCCCTGTGCGTCGGACTTCTTGCAGGTCTGTTCCTGCCCTGGAAGGCGGTTGCAATACTGGAAATGGCGTGCCTGGTATTTTTCGGATACCTGTGCTTGTTCAAATGGTAAGGAGGTAGGTATAATGAAAATCGTTACGTTGAAAATGCCAAAATGCTTAAGAGGAATAGTTAAAGCTATATTTAAAATGTAGACCCCAAAAGCCGGTACGCAGATAATACGCACCGGCTTTTTCTTTCTCATTGTGCTTAACACAACAAGGTTATCCGAAATTTCCAAACCTTTAGTTTGTTGAAATTTCGTGATGTTCTTATTTACATTTTTCAAGCTTGGCAAAAGCTGCCATAAGCTGTTTTTCGCCGACATCATCAAAGCTTATCTTTAAGATCGCATCCGAGCCGAACGCCTGTGCCGACAATATGGTACCCTTACCGAATTTTCTGTGCTTTACCCTATCGCCCGCCTTAAAGTCAATTTCGGGCTTTTGCGTATCAAATTCGGGTCTTATCGCCTTTCTCATAGGCGGCACATACGATATCCCCGCCTTATTTGCGGCTTTTGCAAGGAACGATTTTCCGTCGTCCTTAATATCAAGATACTCCTTAGGTATCTCGTCAAAAAATCTTGACGCCCTTGACGGCGCTGTACGCCCGAAAATTGTACGGCTATGCGTTTTTGTGATATAAAGCTCCTCCTTTGCACGGGTCAAAGCCACATAGCAAAGCCGCCGCTCCTCCTCTAAATCCTCGTTGTCGCCCATTGAGCGCAAGCCCGGGAACAGACCTTCTTCAAAGCCGGTGAGGAACACTACCGGAAATTCAAGCCCCTTTGCGCTGTGTATGGTCATAAGCACTGCGGCGTCCATATCCTCGTCAAGTGCGTCAAGCTCGGAAACAAGGGAAACATTTTCCAAAAGCTCCGCTAAAGTTCCGCCGTATTCAAGGCTGTTTTCAAACTCCGAAACGACGCTCATAAATTCCTCAAGGTTATCCACCCTTGTCTGGTTTTCGATGCTGTTATCCGCCGTAAGGCTTTGAAGATACCCCGTATCCTCCATAACCGCTTTTACAAAATCCGAAAGCTTTACTCTGTCCTTTTTGGTTATAAGAGAGACTATCATAGCCGAAAATTCCTTGAGCCTGCCTGACGCGCTTTTTAGCTCGGGAAATCTGTCCGCCATACATATTATATCAAAAACCGCGCAGCTATTCTCCGCTGCAAGCTTCTGCGCCTTTTCGATCGTGGCGCTTCCGATCTTGCGTTTTGGCTCGTTTATTATCCTTTTTAAGCTCAGATCGTCATGCGGGTTGTGCAGAAGTCTTAAATATGCGATAATATCCTTTATCTCCTTACGGTCATAGAATCTTAAGCCCGCAAGCACCCTATACGGCACCGCCGCGCGCATAAGCATTTCCTCTATAACTCTTGACTGCGCATTCGTCCTGTAAAGCACCGCACAGTCGCCATAGTTGCCGCCGTCCTCGCTGTGTTTTTTTATACTGTTTGCAACAAATCTCGCCTCGTCATATTCGGTCGCGCCCGTATACGCCGTGATCTTTCCGCCCTCGCCGTTATCCGTCCACAGATTTTTGCCCATTCTGCCCCTATTATGACCTATCACTTCGTTTGCGGCATTCAGTATCGTCTGCGTGGAACGGTAATTCTGTTCAAGACGTATCACCTTTGCGTTTTCAAAATCGCTTTGGAAGTTCAATATATTATTTATATTTGCGCCCCTGAATCTATAAATACTCTGATCGTCATCACCCACAACGCAGATATTTCCGTAGCCATCGGATAAAAGCTTTATAAAATTGTACTGCACATTGTTCGTGTCCTGATATTCGTCCACAAGCACATATTCAAACCTGCTCTGATATTTCATAAGCACGTCAGGATTAAGGCTTAAAATCTTTACGGTACACAAAATCAAATCGTCAAAATCAAGCGCGTTATTTGCCTTCAGCTTTGACTGATAGAGCTTATATATCCTTGATATCATACTCATACGGTAATCGTTTCTGTATTCACGCTCGAATATATCCGGCTCCATCATATCGTTTTTGGCGCTGCTTATCACGGACGATACGCTGCGGATGGGGAAATTCTTTTCGTCAATATCAAGCTCCCTTAAACATTCCTTTATAAGCGTTTTTGTATCGGCACTGTCATATATTACAAAATCCCTTGTATAACCCAGAAGATCAATTGTGCTTCTTAATATCTTTGCGCAAACCGCATGGAAGGTGCCTATCCACATACCCTCCGACACCTCGCCCAAAAGCTTGGTTATCCTGTCCTTCATTTCCTTTGCCGCTTTGTTGGTAAAGGTTATTGCAAGGATATTATACGGTCTTACTCTATGCTTTGCGATTATGTACGCAATCCTGCTTACAAGCACCGTCGTTTTTCCGCTGCCCGCACCCGCAAGCACCAGAAGCGGACCTTCGGTCGTTGTAACAGCCTCTTTTTGTTTGTCGTTTAATCTTGATAATATCTTTTCCATTTTCTACGCTCCGAATATACTTCTGTATCAGTATATCACAGATTCTATAATTTTGCTATTATTTTTTTTACTTCCAATTATGAAACTAATATCCTGTATATTTGATTCAAAAAACGGTGAACTTAAAAGTCATGGGAGGTGTTTTTGTTGAATAAATTAAAAATACGATTTTTGATTTTTGCCCTCGTCTTAAGTTTTATATGCCCGTATGCGTATGCAAAGCAGGCGGCAATAATGGGTAAAACCGTAGGTATAAAGCTGTATACAGACGGAATATGCGTAACGGGAATAGGCGAATTTTTAAACAGCGCGCACATCAGCGTAAGTCCCGCAAAGGACGCGGATATACGGGCGGGCGATATAATACGATCCGTTGACGGACAAAACGTATCAAGCCCCGAGGATATGCAAAACATCATAGGCGAAAAGCCAGTCACAATAACCCTCATAAGAGGACAGCAACAAATCCAAACGACCGTCACGCCCGTTTTATCGGAGGATAACACATACAAAATAGGGCTATGGCTCCGTGACAGCTGCGCGGGGATAGGGACTCTTACCTGCATAGACCCCGATACGGATCTGTATTACGCTCTGGGACACGCCATAACCGATATAGATACCGGTAATATTATGACCGTAAACAGAGGAAGCATACAAAACTGCAATATTTTTGAAATAGCAAAAAGCCGTATCGGAAGCCCCGGCTCTTTGAGCGCGGATTTTTGCTATCCTGTGCTTGGCGATATCAAAGAAAACAAAAGCTTCGGGATATCGGGACACTTTGATCATGAATACGGTTCTTCTCCCGTTATGGAGATCGCAAGCTCAAATGAAATAAAAGACGGCGATGCCTGTATTTTAACCGACGTTATAGACCAGACTGTCAAGCCGTACAGTGTAAGAATAAGAAGAGTATCGGATACCGGCGAAAAAAATCTGATAGTTGAAATTTGCGATGATAATTTAAAATGCTATACGGGCGGGATCGTACAGGGTATGAGCGGTGCGCCGATAATTCAGAACAACAAGCTCATCGGCGCCATTACCCATGTGTTTGTCAATAATCCCAAATGCGGGTATGGGATCATGGCTGAGAAATTTTTAAATTGAATAAAAAATCGGGCGTAGGGGAAGATATTATCTTCCCGCATTTGCGGAATCAAATTGAAAATGCGCAATGGGTTGTAGGGACAGGCGTTTTACGACTGTCCGCTATATACGTCACCCCAAACGAAAACGGCGGGCGACTCGTGAATCACCCCCCACATAACACCTGTTTACGTTGGCGGCTGAGCCTGTATTGACCGCATTTACAGCTCCAGTGTAAATATGTCGGACTTGCCGTTTTTTATACTCTCGATAAAATCATATTCGTCCTTTAACGGGTGGTCAAAGCTCATGCCCGCAAGCTTTGACTGCCTTTTTCCTATATGATTGTCTGTACCGGCGGTCTTTAGCATATTATAGCTGTTTGCATAATGCTTTGCCATATCATTAGCCAAATCCGTTCTGTTTGCGTTTATGACCTCAACGCCGTGTACGCATTGCGGAAACAGGCGTATATGGTCGATATACCCCGCCTCACGGTACGGATGCGCCTGGATAACAAGCGCTCCGCTGTCCATCATGAATTTAAGCTCCTCGCTCTTTTTCATATCCATTATCTGCGGGTTTTTAAGATACCATTCCTTGTCAAGACCGTATATCAGAAAATCCGTTCCCTTATACGAAAGCTCAACGCCCAAAAACACCTTTATCCCTATCTCGCCGCTAATGTCAAGGGCTTTTTCGTAGTCTGAAAAATAAAAGCGTATCTTTTCCTCATACGGCACATCGGCGTCTATGCCGATATTCCCGTCCAGGAAATGATTGGTTATAAACACGCCGTCATAGCCAAGCTCCTTGTAAAATTCCAGATTTTCACGCACGTCGGCGTACGCGCATTTGCTTACGGGCGACGTATGCAGATGCGTTTCGTATTTATATACAGTATTATTCATAAAAGCCTATCCCCCTATCCTTTTTTAAGACAAATTGCATATCAGAAGCTTTCCGCCAATTTTACGACAAGCTCCTCACACGCCTCAACATCGGACTTTGATACCATTTCCGACGGTGAGTGGATATATCTTGACGGGACGGAGATCCCGCCCGTTTTTACTCCCGAACGCGTCAGATGTATCGCTCCTGCGTCGGTGCCGCCGTCCGTCATTATCTCAAGCTGATACGGGATATTGTTTTTCTTTGCCGTATCGCACATAAGATTTCTTACGCCGCTGTCGCAGAGTATCGACCTGTCCATGACCTTTATTGCCGCGCCGCCGCCCATTTTTACAGCCATTTTCGGTGCGGACGGCGTATCGCCCGTATCGGTTACGTCGATTGAAACGGCATAATCGGGATCGATCGCATACGCCGAGGTTTTTGCGCCTCTTATGCCTACCTCCTCCTGGACGGTAAACACAAAATAGAGATCGTTTTTATTTTTCTTTATCTTTTTAAGCGCTTCGATCAGTATATAGCAGCCCACTCTGTCATCAAGCGCCTTGGATATGATACTTGTCTTATTTTCCGTATAATCACCCTCAAAAACGGCTCTGTCGCCTACGGAAACGGGCATTTTATTTATATCCCGAACGCCTGTGTCGACATAGAGCTTATCTATATCCGCCTTCTTTGAAAATTCTTCTTCCTCACAGCCTATTACGCCTACGGTTCCGTTTTTGAACCTTACACGCCTTCCGACAAGCTCCTTTACCGCAAGACCGCCTACGGCGCCAAATCTTATAAAGCCCGCATCGTCGATATATTTTACTATTATTCCTATCTCGTCCATGTGTGCGGCAAACATTACACGCTTTTTGCCGCCTTTTTTGTGTGCGATAAGATTTCCCATCGCATCAAAGGAAATTTCGTCGCAGTACTTTTTTATTTCGCCCGCAATAATATTCCCGACGCTTTCCTCGTCGCCCGATACGCCGTCCGATTGCGTAAGCTTTTTTAACAGTTTGATCATTTTAGTATATCCTCCAATTCGTGTGCAAACAGCATAGCTGCGTTTTTCATTGCCTTTATATCCTGCAAATGCACCATACACTGAGGTGTGTGCGCATACCTTACCGGCACGCCGATACACGCCGTCAAAACGCCCCCGGCGCAGGTTATGATTTCTCCCGCATCGGACATACCGGTACTTGATCGCCTTTTCTGTACGGGTATTTTTGCGTCCGATACCGCACGGCAGAGATTATCCGTAAGGCGTTTATCGGGTATGGCAAATCTATCCATAAAATCAACGCATACGCCGCCGCCAAGCCGCATAATGACCTCGTTTTCCTTTGCGCCGTACATATCGGCGCTTTCAAAGCCGTCAAGCACAAGCACCGCATCGGGAGAAAGTCCGTAAGATGCAACCGACGCGCCCCTCATTCCGACCTCCTTTTGTGCGGTAAACACAAAGTACATATCATCCTTGTAACTATCCTTTATCATATCCAAAAGCACATAGCAGCCAACTCTGCTATCAAGCGCCTTTACGCTTATTTTCTGCCCCGCTTTCAGATACTGTGTTTCAAAGGTCACATAATCGCCCAAGCTTACACGCTTTATGGCTTTTTTCTTTGATTTTTCGCCGATGTCAATATACAGATCCCTTATATCGACAGTCTTTTCACGCTCGTCCTTTTTCTGAAGGTGTATCGCCTTCATACCGATAACTCCGGCTGTAAAATTATTTATCCTTACGCATTTTGATACGATATTTCTTGTATCTATATCGCCCACAGCCTTGAATTTTATATATCCGCTGTCCGTAACGCCGCTTACGATAAAGCCGACCTCGTCCATGTGCGCCGTAAGCATCAACGTTCTTTTGCCCGCCGCACCCTTTTTATAGGCTATGATATTACCCATATTATCGACGCTTATGCTGTCGGCATAGGGCTTTATGCTTTCAATTATATAATTACGGACGCTTGTTTCATTCCCGCTTACGCCCGGAAGCAGGCAAAGCTCCTTTAAAATTTCAGCCATGACATATCTCCTTTTTGTTCCTCACAAAATGCCGTCAACAGCTTGACCAACGCCTTTACGTCACTTATCGCAAGAGTTTCTACCGAGGTGTGCATATATTTTAACGGGATCGATAACAGTGCCGTGGGGATACCGTTTCTTGCGTTCTGTATCTCCCATGCGTCCGTACCCGTTTCACCGCCGTCAACCTCGGTTGAAAATTTTATATTATGCGCTTTTGCGGTATTTATAAGCCTCTGCGCCATTGCGGGGTGGATATTCGGGCCTACCGAGATCGTGATACCCTCGCCTACCGGGAAGGCGTTATATGAATTATCGGGCGTTATACCGTGTGTTACGTCTATAGCAACCGCCATATCGGGATATATATTGAATGCCGATACCTTTGCGCCTCTGCAGCCCACCTCCTCCTGAACATGGGCGCAGGCGTAAACATTTACTGCCAATTCCTTATCGGACAATTTTTCCATAAGCTTTACAAGCGCCGCGACCGATGCCCTGTCGTCAAGAGTTTTGCCCGAAAACTGTTTCTTTGAAAGCATACCCACAGACTGCGGAAGCGTTATTCCGTCGCCTATCGAGATATACTTTTTTACGCTCGATGCGCTCATTCCCGTATCTATCGCCATATCGCTTATTTTGACAGCCTCTCCCTGCGGCAGCATATTACCGGGCTTTATACCCACAACGCCCTTTATATCCTTTGTACCGTGTACGGTGACAACGGAGGACGGCAGTATGCGCCTGTCTATACCTCCGACTGCGGCAAAGGTAATAAATCCGCCGTCTGTGATATCGGTCACGATAAGACCTATTTCATCACAGTGCGCCTCTATCATAAGGGAGGGCGCATTTTCCGCTTTACTTTTCTTTATTGCTATCACGCTTCCGAGATTATCCGTGCGCACCTCGTCCGCATACGGCAAAAACAGCTCCTTTATACCTTCGTTTATTCTGCATTCCGAGCCTGAAATTGCACGCATATCACTTAATTTTCCGATCAAATCCTTCATTTTGTACTCCGATTTACAGCTCATTTACCAGCCGTTTAAACAGGTTGCCCCGTTCTTCAAAATTTCTGAACATATCAAAGCTTGTGCTTGCAGGCGATAATAATACAACGTCGCCGTCCTTTGCCATATCGTGCGCGGTTTTTACGGCGTCGGGATATTCCGTTTTCCGTATTATTGTAACACCGTCCGCCCTGCCGGTTTTTATAAGCGCCTCCTCGATTTTATCCGAGGTCGCACCTATCAAAATCAGCACCTTTACCTTATCCGCTATCGCAGGTCCCACCTCGTCATAGGGTATGCCCTTGTCCTTGCCGCCGGCTATCATAATGACCTTATTTTCAAATACGCTTAAGGTATTTATCGTCCTGTTCGGGCTTGAATCTATGGAGCTGTTGTAATACCTTACCCCGTCAAGAGTCCTGACAAGCTCTATCCTATGCTCAACGCCGCCGAAGGTCTTTGCGATTTTTAAGATTACATCGTCACTAACCTTACCTTCAACCGCCGCAATCGCCGCCATATAGTTTTCGACATTATGCATTCCGGGTATCTTTATATCGGAAATATCAAGCACTTTAGTATCGCCCCGGTAAACAGTATTGCCGTTTAGATACACACCGGCTTTTTTCCGTCTTGAAAAATATTCCACACTGCCTCTTGCTTCCTTGCCGATAGCGTCGGTAACGGCATTATCGGCATTTACCACAAGCTTATTGTCTCTGCCCTGCCAAAGCATTATGTTCTTTTTTGCATCAATATACTCCTTATAATCCTTGTGCATATCAAGGTGGTTTGGCGATATATTGGTAATGACCGCAATTTCCGGCGATTTTCTCATTGTATGAAGCTGAAACGATGATAATTCAAGTATTACCCAATCATTTGGTGACATCCTTTCGGCGTCCGTTAAAAGCGGGTTTCCTATATTGCCGCCAAGCCATGTTTTATACCCCGCCTCGCTCATCATTTTATGGATAAGCGTTGTTGTCGTGGTTTTTCCGTCCGAGCCGGTCACGGCGATTATATGCGACGGGCAAACGTCAAAAAAGACCTCCATTTCCGATGTTATCCTTGCTCCCTGCTCCTGCGCCCTTAAAAGATACGGATTATCAAAACGCATCCCAGGCGTTTTGAAAATTATGTCGGCGTCAATATCCTCTAAATAATTATCCCCCAAATTGAATATAATATCAAGTCCCTTTAACTCGTCGTAGCTCTTGCCCAAGGCGTCCCTGTCACGCCTGTCACAGGCTTTTACATTTGCGCCGAGCGATACAAGATATTTTATAAGCGGAAGATTTGAAATTCCTATACCGATAACTGTAATATTTTTACCTTTCACGCTGTTTTTAAACTCGTCCAACCTTGTCATTACGGCTCTCCTTTTTTGAATAAAACAAAATACCAAATACAAAAAACATTCTACCATATATTATTAAAAAAATCAAATATTTTATAACGCGATTGATTGTGTTATATAAATTTTGGTTTAGTGTGCCGCCCCTACGGCCGTGTCTGTATGCGATTGGTGTTGTGTGTAAACACGGACAGTCCGGGAGGCCTGTCCCTACATCACATACCAGAATGCAATTTTGTAGG
>CACZPW010000046.1 GCA_902783115.1 uncultured Ruminococcus sp.
CCGGGCTGTAAAAAGCTTATGATAAAGCCGTACATGAACGGACTTGACTATGTAAAGGGCAAATATCCCACACCGTACGGTGCGGTTACCGTAGAGCATACAAGGGACCCGGAGGGTAATATCAAGACCTTTGTTGACGCGCCGGAGGAGATAGAAATCTGCGGTGGCTTGCAGTAAAAAAATTCTTCTTATGAAATGGGTTAATTTTATCTACCTAAATAGGCAAGAATATCACCTTGTAAACATAATTTACAAATGATATAATATAAACGGTAAAAAATTTGTTAAAAGTGACAACTTCAAGCCTGTCACTGTTTGGCAAGTATATTATGCGGCTTGTATGGCGAAACACTACCTTTGACGCGCCGTCGTCTATGGCTTTGTTTCATACAAAACGTAAAAAATTTTATTATAATTTTCATTATGAAAGGAGAAATTCAAAAATGAAATTAAGAAAAATTGTGAGCTTGGCGGTTACTGTCGCTATGGTGATAACCTCTATCGCGGTAGTATTTACACCCGTGGCATCTGCTGATACGGTAAATGATGGTACCACGTTTAGCGAGGATTTTAGTGGGTATACGGTTACAGATAATGCTAAAACAACGTTGGGAGAAATGATATCCGCTGGCTGGCTTTTGGTAAACGATAAAAAGATGTTTGACACTACTAACGACAGAGCTACTTATAACGCGATAACCAGTTTTGCAACGGTTGTTGAGGAAAATGGCAATAAATGCTTAAAGCTTGTGACAGGCAATGGAAATCTTGGTTTTAAAGAATATGGTTTCGGTAGAAAATTTCCAGGTCAGAGCGGAAATGTTGCAAGCGGAATTTGGGATATAAGCTTTCGCGTTAAATCAACAAAAGATTTCTATTTTGGTGTAAATAGAATTAATACAGCTGCACAGCACAGCATTATTTCTGCGGTTGACGGTAATGCGTATATGGGTTACAGAGATTACAGTACGCTTTACAATAATGGTAGCGGTGTTCCGCAGGGTAATATCGGCACTATAAACAATGATTGGTATAGTGTTGAAGCTGTTGTAAACTGTGATGCTAAATATTATTCGGTTGAGCTTAAGGATAGTAGCAACAACCTTATTGCACGCAGAAGCCCTATAAGCTTTGACAGCAGCGGTGAGATTGGTTTCTTTAAGATGTCAGCTTTAGGCATAAATAATTTATCAACTGTTTATATTGATGATATTTCAATTACAAAAACATCAAGTGAAGCTAAGATATACGAAGAAACTTTTGATTCGTTTACAGATTCAACCCACCGCGCATCAGGGGGCGTTACAACAGGCGGTGCAAGCGAGGTTGTTACAGGCGACAGCTATTTTGAAGGCTATACGCCGTGGAGGGCGTACGGCAGCTTCAACAACTATGGTTTAAATAGTACCGAACTTAGCAGTCAGGTTGTGCAGCTTGGCAGTAACGGTACTACCGGATCAGCATTGGTATATATGCCGGTTTATGATAAGCTGATAGCATCACCCGCACAGCAGAGTACACGCGGTATGGTAAAAACAAGCTTTAAAATCAGACCTTCCGTTGTTAATGAGTTTTTGGTGACAGCTGTCGGAGACTACAGTCAACAATTCACCGGGAGTGATCCGGTAGCATTTAAAATTACAAAGGACGGCGATGACACCGTTCTTATGAAAAACAACAGCGATGCTGCAGCAACACTTAGCAGCTCCACATGGTACAATGTTGATATGGTATTTGATGTTAGTACAGGCTGTGTAGATACTACCGTAACGGAAAACGGCACATCAACAGAGGTCGCAAGCTTTGTCAGGGAGATCAATACGGTTAAGACTTCTCAGGCATTAAAGGGTATAGCCTTTTCTGCTCTGCGCGGCTCAGTTTATGTAGACGATGTAAAATTTGAATATTATAAGCCCGCTACCATGCAAATAGCAGGTATACAGGTAGACAGTAAGAATGTTAAAAATATATCGGATTTGATTAACGGTGAGACAGATCTGACGAAAAGTGCAACGGTAGGTATATCTTATAGCAATCCCACAGACAAACCTGTAAATGCTATTGTTGCACTGGTGTTATTTGATAAAGATGACAGGTTTATAGCTATCAGAAGTCTATCAACAGCAATTGATGCGGGGAAATCGGGAACGGCAAAGTTCTATCCTGCAGGAGGTATAGCCGATGTTGAATATGCCCAAATATATCTCTGGGATGATGTTACGAATGTAAAACCGTATTGCAATCCTTGGGAAATTACCAAAACGGGTATTACAAAATAACGGCTCTGTGTTAAACACATATTCCATATAAAAATTACAGGAGGTAATCGAAATGAAATTGCGTAAAATTACAAGCTTGGTAATCACAAGCGCTATGGTTATAACGGCTGCGGCGGCAATATATATGCCGACGGCGTCAGCAAAGACAGAGAACGGTGTATTTACCGAGGATTTTGAAAATATGCCGTTAACGTCAACCACGACCGCATCCGCCACAACAGAAGCCTTGGCAGAAGACGATTGGTGGCAGGTAACGAGCACGACGGCGGGAAAATTCACCGGTAATTTTGCAGAGGTTGTTGGTGATGATTCAAACCATTATTTACAGCTTACAACTCCGGGGAACAGCACTAAATATTATGATTATGGTATAGGCAGATTGTTCCCGGGACAGGGCACGACGGCAAAAGGTGTTTGGGATATATCCTTTAGGTTTATGCCGGCGGGAACAAAGGCGAACCCTATTCAGTTCAATTTCAGTATGAACACGCTAAACGGAGATACGGAAACCGCTCCGCATAATATTATTTCGGCGTATAACAATAAGATGTATCTTGGGTATCGTGCCTATAAACCGCTTTATGACGGCGCGGGAGTTCCGCAGGGGAGAATAGATAACGGTGCAGTTGCCGGTTCGGTTGCCTTGGTTTGGTACGATGTAAAGGTTAAGCTGGATTGCGATAGGCGTTACTATTCCGTAGAGCTATGGCGTAATGGTGAGCTTATGGCAAGGAGAAGTCCTGTAAACTTTGCGGGCAATGAAACAATAAGCTTTTTAAAGCTCTCTGCTTTGGGTATGACAACTATCGCCAGAGTATTTGTTGATGATATCAGGATCGCACCCGGCAAAAAGGATAATACGATATACCATGAAGATTTTGAATTTGAAAGCTCTGCGTTGGTTTCAGACGGAATCTCAACGGGCGGTGAAACAGAGGACGTTTCGGGACACAGCTATTTTGAAGGGTATACACCGTGGCGTGCTCATAAGGATATCGGTAAAGCCTACAGCTTAGAGGTAGACCCCGATATCGCAAGCCAGGCGGTAACACTCGGTGATGATTCTTCTGCTACGGGCTCGGGTCTTATATATATGCCGGCGCTTGACAAGATTGTTACTTCTTCAACACAGAATATTCGCGGCATGGTAAAGACAAGCTTTAAATTTAAGCCCGAAACGATAGGCGAGGGCGGAGCAAAGGTAAACGTAATAGGCGATTATACGCAGGATATTACAGATGCTTCCTCCGTTGCCTTTGAAATTGCAGATGATAACGGTACTCCGGTGCTTGTGAAAAATGACGGCAGCTATGCCGAGCTTGACAGCGAAACCTGGTACGATGCCGAAATGGTATTTGACGTTACAAACGGTACGGTAAAGACTACCGTAGTTGATCTGTCACTTGAGGAAGAGGTGGCAAGCTTTACCTCTACGGTCGATACGATAGCCGAGAAAAATGCAATAAAGGGTATAATGTTCAATGTTCCGGGCGGCTCGGTTGTAAGAGCGGACGATATAAACTTAGAGTATTATATGCCGGTGCCCGTAATAGGCAAGGTCGTTGCAATGGATCAGTTCGGCGAGATCATACAGGACGGCGCTTCCATAACGGCGGCATTAAAGGCGATAAGAATACCTGTCGGCTGCGCATTGAATCCGAATACGGCAAACGTAAATACGATCACGCTTGAGGACGAAAATTCTAATGTAATAGAATATACCGCGTCATTGGCAGGTAATGCATACACGCTTAATCTGACCAATCTTCTTAAGCCGAATACCTCTTACAGAGTGACCGTACCGGCAACTGTTGCAAACGTTGCAGGCGACAAGCTTGGAGAGCCGTATACATTCACATTCAAGACAACGAACGCTTTATCAGACCGTATGCGCATAGACGCTGTTAAGGTTGACGGCGAAGAGGACAAGGCATTATCGGATATAAGTGCGGGATCTGAGATATCTGTTGTAACAAAGTATGCAAACAGCACAGCCGAAGCTATAAAAGGCTCCGCAATAGTGGTATTTTACGATCAGGGCGGAAACGCCGTTAAGGTGCTTACGAACGGTACGACCGTTGCGGCAGGCGCATACGGAACAGACGATACGACATTTAAATTTGAAGTACCGTCAGATATTGATATGACACAGATCAGCAAGGTATCGGTACTGCTTTGGGACGGATTTACGGATATCACACCGTATTGTTCGCCCGTAAGCTTTGAGTGATAAACACACAGCCTTCCCCCGCAAACGCAGTTTGCAAGCAAGACAGGCAGTAGGGGAAGAATCCCTCCACCAAGCAAAGCTTGGTCCCCTCCCTTTGACAAGGGAGGCAAGCGGCGATGTAAGTCGCCAATAACGTATTGTAAATAACGGGCGGATAATATCCGCCCCTGCCGCAATAGTTTTAATGCTGTAGTAGTGATTATACACAAGTTGGGGTTTATATAGGATAAGTCTGTAAAGGACTTGCGGACAACGAAAAGCCGTACTTTTGTTACGGCTTTGAGTTTGCCGCACATGATGCAGAAAGGAAGTTTTTCATAAATGATCAAGAAGATTTTTGCAACACTGTGCGCAGTATGCTTATGCGCAGTCAATTTTGCGGCGGCGTTTGCCGCTGATTTTGCACCGGAGTCTGAAACACTTATAAAATGTGATTATATAACAAGTCAGAAAGCGGGTAATATTTTTTCCGTTACGGACAGTATTGCATTTTCGCAGAAGGTCAGAAACAGCGTCGCTGAGCCGGTAGTGGCAAGGTATACATGGACTGTGACGGACGAAACAGGGAGGTATAGTGAAACCTATACATCACAGGCAGAAACCTTTGAGGCAGGTGAAACAAAGCAGCGTACTATAAATATCGCAAATCCGCAAAAATACGGAATCTACACAATAAACGTAACGGAAGAAAACTATAAGCAATCCTCTCCGCGTAATATTTACAGCGACACTTATACTGAGCAGTTTTCTGTATGTATTTCGCTTTCGGATAATAATATCGACCAAAGCTTCGGCGCCAATCAGACGATGGTAAATATCAACCGTCCTTTCTGCTGTGATCACAGTATTGCCGTACCCCTGATGAAAAAGGCAGGTATGAAATGGCACAGAGAAAGCATTATGTGGCAGGGCGTAGAGCCGGAAACAAAGGGCGTATATATCGACCTTACGCAGTATAAAGAAAGACTTGCCGCAATAAAGGCGAGCGGAATAAAAACCGTTTGCGTATTGGCAGGTCACAATTCACTGTATACCGATTCGCTTGCAACAAACGAATCTATTGCGGCATACGCAAGATTTTGTAATTATGTTGCGACAGAGCTTAACGGCTATGTAGATCATTACGAGATATGGAACGAGTGGAATTCAAGCAATTTCAACCCCACGTTATATAACAATCCTGCGGCTTATGCAAGAGTGTTAAAGGCAGGATATACGGCAATAAAGTCGGTTGATAATAATATTACGGTCATCGGCTGTAACAGCGCCGGTATAGTTACCGATTGGATAGAGGACGTGATCGACGCCTGCTACGGCGAAACCTGTATGGACGCTATAGGCGTGCATTGCTACGACTATTCATTCGCATTGGGCTTCCCCGAACAGTTTTTCATAAGCGAGGTCGAGGAGCTCAAAGGTATGCTTGATGAGAAAAATCTCGATATACCCGTATGGCTTACAGAAACGGGCTTCAGCACCTACGATAATTCAACTCACGGATTTGTATATGGGTGCGACAAGGCAAGCCAGCTTAATTCCATGGTGATGCTTATGGCTGTGAACAAGGCATACGGATTCTTTGATAAGGTGATACAGTATTGCCTCTATGATCTGGCTGACGAAACACAGATAGAGTCCGGTTGGGGAATTTTAAACTGCTGGAAGAGGGATTATACCGAAAAGCCCGAAGCAAAGCTTGCGCCGAGCAGCGCAAAGCCCGCATATCTGGGTTTGGCGGCAATGAATTACTTTATCGGCGGAAATACCGAATATGTAAATATGTCAAACGATAAGAGATGCTATGCGTTTGAATTTTATAACAATAATCTGAATAAGAACGTTATACTTGCCATAAACGGCGGTTTTAACAATAACGTCACAAAGGAACTTAACTTAGACTGTCAGAGTATAGACATATACGATAAGTACGGAAACTTTGTTGAAACGCTCGTATCAGAAACGGGCGACTATCAGATAGAAACATCTTCAGAGCCTAAGTATATAGTAGGAGCGTTCGGTGGATTTGACATGACCGATCCGGCTATTACGGTAAGTGCCGCTGTTGATCTTTCAACATCTGCGGTTACGATAACCGGTAAGACAAAAGAGGCTTGCGACCTTGTTTCCGTTATGGTCGTAAAGGGTGATGAGGCCCTGACCGCTTATGATCCCGCAAAGGTAAAATACGTTGGACAGACCGCTTCTGACAGCGAGGGTAATTTCAGCGTAAGCTATATAGCGGATTTTGTTGATGGGACGTATAAGATATATGCAAATTCCGAGAAAGCGC
>CACZPW010000047.1 GCA_902783115.1 uncultured Ruminococcus sp.
CGATACCAAGACAACGCTTGTTGCGGATATTTCATCATGCGTAATGGCTGAGGAAATAGATGTTACAAAATACGGTATTCTTTATGCGGGCGCACAGAAAAACCTCGGTCCTGCGGGCGTAACGCTTGTGATAGTAAGAAACGATCTTATCACCGATACGCCGATGGAGTGTACGCCTACGATGTTCAAATATTCCATCCATGCAAAGAACGGCTCGATGTATAACACCCCGCCCACATACGGAATATATGTATTGGGGCTTGTGCTTGAATGGATAAAGGAAAAGGGCGGAGTCAAAGCTCTTGAAAAGATAAACAGAGAAAAGGCAAAGCTTTTGTACGATTTCCTCGATTCCTCAAATATGTTCAAGGGTACGGTCGTTCCCGAGGACAGATCACTGATGAATGTTCCGTTTGTAACGGGTGATGAGGAGCTTGACAAGAAGTTTGTAAAGGAAGCTACAGAAGCGGGCTTTATCAATATCAAGGGACACAGAACTGTCGGCGGAATGCGTGCAAGCATCTATAATGCAATGCCTGTTGAGGGTGTTGAGAAGCTTGTTGCGTTTATGAAGAAGTTTGAAGAGGAAAACAAGTAACGAAAGGAATGAACATAAAATGTTTGACATTTTGACATTGAATAAAATCGCACAGTGCGGTCTTGAACAGCTGGGCGATAATTACAGGATCACAGACGATGAGAGCGCGAATGCGGACGGTATCATTTTAAGAAGCTTTAAAATGCACGATATGGTGCTTCCCGAAAATTTAAAGGCAGTCGCAAGAGCGGGTGCGGGCGTAAACAATATCCCGATCGACAAATGCTCGGATAAGGGTATAGTTGTATTCAACACTCCCGGTGCTAACGCAAACGCCGTAAAGGAGCTTGTTATCGCAGGTCTTTTGCTTGCGTCCCGTGATATCATCGGCGGCGTTGAATGGGCTAATACCTTGACGGGCGATGATGTTGACAAGCAGGTGGAAAAAGGCAAGTCAAACTTTGCCGGTAACGAGATAATGGGTAAGACTCTCGGTATTATAGGGCTCGGCGCAATAGGTATACTTGTTGCAAATGCGGCTGTTGCGCTCGGTATGGACGTAATCGGCTACGATCCGTATCTGTCGGTAAGGAACGCCTTAAAGCTTTCGGATAAGGTAAAGGTATATAAGGACATAAAGAATATATACACAAAGTCAGATTATATTTCAATTCATGTTCCGCTCACGGACTCTACAAAGAACACCATAAATGCCGAAACGATTTCGCAGATGAAGGACGGCGTAAAGATACTCAACTTTGCAAGAGGCGGTCTGGTAAACGACGATGATATAAAGGCGGGTATACAGTCAGGTAAGGTTGCAAAATATGTTGTTGACTTCCCCGGAAAGAGCGCAGTTTCGGAGGAGGGCATAATCGCAATACCGCATCTTGGCGCATCGACCGAGGAATCGGAGGATAACTGTGCGATTATGGCGGCGCAGGAGATTTCGGAATTCCTTGAAAACGGCAACATTTCAAATTCCGTAAACTTCCCCAACTGCTCGCTGCCTGTAGGAAATGGCGGAAGAATAACGATCATCCATAAGAATGTTCCAAACGCCATTTCAAAGTATACGGACGCTTTGGCGATAAATATTTCGGATATGATAAATGCCTCAAAGGGCGATTATGCGTATACGATAATCAATACCGATGAAAGTATTCCCGAATCGGTTGTTGAAAAGCTTTACGGCTTTGCCGATGTATTGAGAGTAAGAATAATAAAATAATCAATTAAATCAAAACGGCTGTGGTAAAATTCACAGCCGTTTTGATTTATATCTTTGTTTTTTCGCTTTTCTTTATCTTCTTTTGAGGCACTATTTTGTCAAATTCCTCATCCTTTTTAAGATTTTCAAAGGCAACCGCCATCATAAGCTTGATACGGTTTAGCTGATTTACCTCCGAAGCGCCCGGATCATAATCCACTGCAACGATATTTGACTGCGGGAATTGTCTGCGAAGCTCCTTTATCATGCCCTTGCCCGTTACGTGGTTTGGAAGGCACGCAAACGGCTGTACGCATACGATGTTCGGAGTCCCGTGCTCTATAAGCTCTATCATTTCGCCCGTGAGGAACCAGCCCTCGCCCGTAAAATGACCTAATTGCAGTACGTTCTTTGCGCCCTTTGCGATATCGCTTATCCTGCTCGGTGCAATATCGTGGAATTTCGGCATTGCAAGCATTTTCTTTGTCATGTGTGACCGAAACGCCTCGATCGTCATTATCGCAAGATTGCAAAGCGCCGCGGTCGACGCCTTTGCGCCGAGGTTATCATGCTTGAAATTGATATTGTACAAGCAATAGAGCATAAAATCGGTAAGCGGCGGCATAACTGCCTCTCCGCCCTCGGTTTCAATGACGTTTACAATATTATTGTTTGCGTCGGGGTGGAATTTAACCAGGATCTCACCGACTATTCCGATCTTCGGACGCTTTTTGGACTCGTCAATCGGGATTTTGTCAAAGTCGTCAAGAATACTGTCGATTGTTTTTTTGAGCTTTAAATTCTTCCTGTCATTCTTTATAAGCGCATTGTAAAGACGCTTTAACCATTTATCCTTTAATTCCTCGGTCTGTCCCTTATGTATTTCGTACGGGCGTATTCTCATGGTAAGAGCCATAAGCAGATCGCCCCATATTCCTGCCTTTAATATCCCGTCCGCAAGCGGCAGAGTGATTTTAAAGCCGGGATTATCCTCAAGCCCTACAAGGTTTAAGGATATTACGGGTACCTGCGGATATCCTGCCTCCAGAAGCGCCTTTCTTAAAAATGCGATATAGTTTGTCGCGCGGCAGCCGCCGCCGGTCTGGGTTATGATGACCGAGGTATGGTCGGGATCGCATTTGCCTGATGTAAACGCATGCACAAGCTGTCCCGTAACCATTATGGACGGATAACAGGCGTCGTTGTTTACACTTTTTAAGCCCGCCTCAACGTCCTCTGCGCTCACATGCTCAAGCACCGTAAGATTGTAGCCGTTAGCCCTGAATACCGCCTCGAACATGCCGAAATGTATCGGGCTCATCTGGGGACATATGATCGTGTGGTTTTTCTTATGCTCCTTTGTAAACTGCACCTTATTTATGGTGTAGTCCTCGATTTTATGCGGTTCAAAGGAATTCAAGTCCCTCTCCTTTACCGCCGCGCGAAGCGAGCGTACACGGATCCTTGCGGTGCCGAGGTTTGATACCTCGTCGATTTTTAGCGTCGTATATATCTTCTCGTATGCCTGCAAAATTTCCTGCACCTGATCCGTCGTTACGGCGTCAAGTCCGCAGCCGAAGGAATTTAACTGGATAAGCTCCAGCCTCTTGTTCTTTACGACCTGCGCCGCTGCCTCGTAAAGCCTTGTGTGGTATGCCCACTGATCCACGACGCGTATATCACGCTTAAGGTGTCCAAGGTGTGCAACGGAATCCTCGGTCAGAACGGCAAAGCCGAGCGAATTTATCATATCGGGTATCCCGTGATTTATTTCGGGATCGATATGATACGGTCTGCCCGCAAGGACGATGCCGCGCCTTTCGTTTTCTTCAAGCCATTTTATCGTTTCCTCGCCCGCCTTTTGTATATCGCGCTTAAAGCGTGCAAGCTCGGCAAATGCGATATTTGCAGCGTGGTCGACCTCTGTCTTTGATATATTGAAATCCGCAAGAGTCTTTGCCATTTGCCGCATAAACGACGGCTTGTCGGCAAGATTGATAAACGGATACATATATTTTATGCCCTTATCCCTCAACACGTCCATGTTATTGTATATCACCTCGGGATATGAGGTTACCATGGGACAGTTGAAGTGATTTCCCGCATCGCTGTATTCTATCTGCTCGTAGGGTATGCAGGGATAGAATATATTTTTGATCCCCTTGTCGATAAGATCCCTGATATGCCCGTGAACAAGCTTTGCGGGATAGCATGCACTTTCGCTCGGTATCGAGTCGATGCCCTTCTCGTATAACGCATGGGTGCTTCTTGCCGATACCTTTACCGAAAATCCAAGCTCCGTAAAAAACGTATGCCACAGCGGATAGTTTTCGTACATATTAAGCACCCTCGGCAAGCCTATTACTCCGTGCCTTGCCTCATCTTCGGGCAACGCTTTATAATCAAATACACGCTTGTATTTATAAGCGTATAAATTCGGAAGATCCGTTTTCTTTTTCTCTATTCCCGCACCTCTCTCACAGCGGTTTCCCGAAACGAAATGACCGCCGTCACCGAAGGAGGTTATGGTAAGCTGACAGTGATTGTTGCACTTTGGACAGCGTGTAAGCTCGGTTTTGAAGGTAAATTCGTCAAGCTCGTCTGCCTTTAAAATATCACATTCGGTACCGTTCCAACGTTCTATTGAAATAAGTGCGGCGCCGTATGCGCCCATAATACCCGCAATATCGGGGCGTATGACGTTTTTGCCGGTCAAAAGCTCAAAACAGCGAAGTATAGCATTATTGTTAAACGTTCCGCCCTGAACTACTATGTTGTTTCCCATAAGGTCGGGGTCTCTTAGCTTTATTACCTTGTAAAGCGCGTTTCTTACGACCGAATAGGAAAGTCCTGCGCTTATATCCCCGACAGTCGCGCCCTCTTTTTGCGCCTGCTTTACCCGTGAATTCATAAATACGGTACAGCGTGTGCCTAAATCAACCGGATTATCGGCGGATAATGCCTCCTTTGAAAAGCTTATCGCATCATAGCCCAGCGATTCCGCAAAGGTCTGTATAAACGAGCCGCAGCCCGACGAACACGCTTCGTTAAGCATAATGCTGTCTATTACGCCGTTCTTTATTTTCATACACTTCATATCCTGGCCGCCTATGTCGATTATGAAATCAACGCCGGGGGAAAAGTGGTTTGCGGCTTTATAGTGCGCTATAGTCTCGATTTCGCCCTCGTTTATGCGAAACGCCTTTTTGAGCAAAAGTTCACCGTAGCCCGTTGTGCAGGCATTTGCGATAAATGCGCTGTCCGGTAATTTTGAGTAGAGCTCCTTTAAAATGTTTATGCCGCATTTTATCGGCGAGCCCTCGTTTTTGCCGTAATAGTCGTATAATATCCTTGCTTCCTTGTCAATAAGAGTGCATTTTATCGTGGTCGAGCCAACGTCAAGCCCCAAAAATACGGGACCGTTTGCCGAGGCTATATCGCCTCTTAAGGCGGTATTTTTGCTGTGGCGTTCAAAAAATTCCTCACGCTCCTTGTTGTCGATAAAGAGCCTTCTCATTCGGGTGATCTCGGTATCGGTACCCTTTGAGGTTTTGAGTATATTTATCAAATCGTCTATCTTTGCCGTGTTTTCATCATACATCAGCGCCGCGCCTATAGCCACGAACAGCTGTGCGTTATCGGGTTTTTTAAACGATACGGCATTTTCCTTAAGTGTTTCTTCAAACTGACGGCGAAGCTGCGGTAAAAAGTGCAGCGGTCCGCCCAAAAATACGATATTTCCCTTTATGGGTCTGCCCTGGGCAAGCCCGGAAATGGTCTGCGTTACGACTGCCTGCAAAATAGACGCCGCGACGTCCTCCTTTGCCGCACCCTCGTTTAAAAGCGGCTGAACGTCGGATTTTGCGAATACGCCGCAGCGTGCGGCTATCGGATATATTACGGTATGATGCGAAGCAAGCTCGTTAAGTCCGTCCGCATCGGTTTTTAAAAGCATCGACATCTGGTCGATAAAAGAGCCTGTGCCGCCGGCACAGGTGCCGTTCATTCTCTGCTCAAGACCGCCCGTAAGGTACAGTATTTTTGCGTCCTCGCCGCCAAGCTCGATAACCACGTCCGTATCGGGTAAGAAGGTCTTTATTGCCTCCTTGTTGGCGATGACCTCCTGAACAAAGGGAAGTGACAATATTTTTGCAAGCAAAAGACCGCCGGAGCCTGTTATAACAACAGTAAACGGCGTGCCTGAAACTATGGGCCTGACCTCGTCAAACAGAGTAAGAACAGTCTGCTTGATATCGGAAAAATGCCTTCTGTATTCGCTGAAGAGTATTTTGTGCGTATCGTCAAGCACAACGACCTTAACGGTAGTTGAGCCGACGTCGATTCCCATATGTAAGCTGTTCAAGAAATAACCTCCCACAAAAACCGTGACGCTACATTGTCTGTCTGCCCTCAAGAGCTTTGATAAGCGTCATTTTATCGGCATATTCAAGGTCTGAGCCTATCGGGATGCCGTGTGCTATCCTTGTGACCTTGACATCAAACGGCGCAAGCAGTTTTGAAATATACACGGCGGTAGCAGTACCGCTTACGGTCGGATTGGTAGCCATAATGACCTCACTGACTCCGCCGGATGTGAGGCGCAGTAAAAGCTCGTTTATTTTTATATCGTCCGGACCTATTCCGTCCATAGGGGATAGGGCGCCGTGAAGAACGTGATAAAGACCGTTATATTCATTGGTATTTTCTATTGCGGATACGTCCTCGGGACTTTCCACAACGCATATCACCGACTTATCGCGCTTATGTGATGAGCAGATCTTACACGGATCGGTGTCGGTAAGATTCTGACATACCGAGCAAAAATGTATGCTGTCCTTTGCGCCGAGCATGGTGGACGCCATATCCGACACTTCATCCTTTGTCATATTCTCAAGCAGATAAAAAGCGATGCGTTCTGCGCTCTTGTGTCCGATGCCGGGCAGACGCTCAAACTTTTCTATCAGCTTTTCTATTTGTGCCGCGTGCATCGGCTCAGAACAGTCCGGGGATATTAAGTCCGCCAGTAATGGCGCTCATACCCTCTGCCATAAGCTCTTCTGCCTGTTTTATTGCGTCGTTTACCGCAACCAAAACCAAGTCTTCTAAGGTTTCAACATCATCGGGATCGACAACGTCGGGATTTATCTTTATCGACTTTATCTCCTTGCTGCCGGAGGCAACTACCGTTACCATGCCGCCGCCGGCGGTTGCGGTCACTTCCTTTGATTCGATCTCAGCCTGAGCCTTTTCCATTTGCTCCTGCATCTGCTGAGCTCTTTTCACTACTGATGACATATTTTTGTTGGTGTTCATGCCCGCGCCTGAAAAACCTTTGTATTTACCCATTATTTAAGTACCTCTTTCTTAATTTGTTTCTTCTTCATCGGCGAATTTCAATTCGCCCTCTTCCAGATATTCTTCCTCCGTATCCTCCTCATCGTCAAGCGAGGACTGTGAGAAGTTATCGTCCTGCGAGTCGTAATCTATAAACTCCGTTTCGTCTGCGTCCTCGACTATCGCCGCAAAATCGGATTTTATTCTGTCAAGCGGATCCTGTGAGACCGGTGTTTCCGTATCGGATCCCGTATCGGGTGCGGAGGGAAGACTCCAGAAATCTATTATATTGTCCTCGATATCCTCCTTGTACGCCGCTTTTAAGGCATAGCCGCTCTGCGTTATACGCTGAAATGCTTCGGTGATATCCTCTTTGTAGGTAACAGCGGCGTCGTAGGACAGCTTTTGTGAGCGTTCGTATATAAGAATGATGCCGTCGTTGTCTATGGTTATGGGAACAGAGCTCAGGATCGGAAACCATGCGGGCGACGCGCCAAGCATTATCCTTGCGGTGCTGTCCCAGTTCTTTGCTATTTTTACTATGGGATTTTCGGCGTTCAATTCATTTTCGGGGATGGGCGAGAAAAGTCTTATCGGTACTTTTTTCGGTCTATCCTCCGTTTTATCCTCTTTTTGGGAAACGCTTATATCGGCGTTTTTGATCTTATCCTCGATAGCCGACAGCCGCTTTTCGATATCAGCGTCCTTTTTCGGCGCCAAAATCCCCTGCGAGATCCTCTGCTCAAGTGTCGAAAGCCTATCAGAAAATGCGTCGGGCGAGCTGTCAACGTAAGGTCTTGCAAGCTTTACATACGCAAGCTCAAATATGACTCTGGGCGCCTTTACCCACCTTGCGTCCGCCTGTGCGGCGGTAAGTATACGTATGGCGTTTGATATTTTCTCAAAGGTAAGCTTTTTTGCCTGCGCTTTAAGCTTTACCAGTGCCTGCGCCGAGCAGTCGATAACACCGTCGCCGTCACTGATGCTAAGAACCAGTAAATCCCTAAAATGTGCTATCAATGAGTCGTTAAACACCTTTATATCCTTGCCGTCCGCTAAAAGCATATCGACCGTATCAAAGATTTTTTTCGTATCGCCGTCTATTATGGCGTCGGTAATCAAAACAAGCTGTTCACTGTCCGATATGCCAAGCACCGAGCTTATCACATCGGCGGTTATTTCACCGTCCGCAGACGCCAAAACACGCTCTAAAACCGATAACCCGTCACGCATCGAACCGTCCGCAAGCCTTGCCAAAAGCCCGTAAGCGTCATCGCTTATCCTAAGACCGTCGCCGTGAGCTATCTCCTTCATTCTGAGGATTATATCCTCGGGGCGTATGCGTTTGAAATCAAACCTCTGACACCGTGATAATATGGTCTGCGGTACCTTGTGCGCCTCCGTTGTTGCAAGAATGAATATTACGTTTTCGGGCGGCTCCTCAAGCGTCTTTAAAAGCGCATTGAACGCACCCGACGAGAGCATGTGTACCTCGTCTATGATATATACGGTGTATTTGGAGTTTGCGCTTACATACTGTACGTCCTCCCGTATCTCACGGATATTGTCAACACCGTTGTTAGATGCGGCGTCTATCTCGGTTATATCCATTATCGAGCCGTCCAAAATACCCTTGCATATCGCACATTCGTTACACGGGCTTCCGTTATGCGGAGATAAGCAGTTTACCGCACGTGAGAACACCTTTGCGCAGGTGGTTTTGCCCGTTCCGCGTGTACCGCAGAACAGGTATGCATGACCTATCTTTTGGTTTATGATCTGATTTTTCAGTGTTTTTGTTATATGCTCCTGCCCGATTATATCCTCAAATACCGTCGGACGCCATTTACGGTATATTGCCTGATGTGCCAACAGTATCATCCCCTTTGCCGCACCCGTAAAAATACTTAAAAAACGCCCGCATAAGGCGTATATTATCCGAAAGCCGAAAATAATATTTAAAGGTGCAATGAAAGCGACCGGCAAAACCGCAACACATCAAAAGCACCGCTTATTGCTGCTTGGTTCCCCATCTGACAAGGTTCACGGGTTCCGATCGCACGGACCCGATCGCTCATCATTACCCTACAATTATAATATATTTTCATTCAAACTGCAAGCATTATTTTAAAAAAGTCAAAAATATGTAATATACCCAAAATCGTGTACAAGGAAATCCGATAATAGCCGATAATTCGACATAATGTGGTATTAGTTTACATAATATTTTTATGTAAACCGCGCATTTTGGAAAAAACAAGAGAATTTTGTCAAACGGTTTTTGTGGTAAAACGGGCAAAAGGCATATATAATGCAGTTACTGTGTAAGATATTGGGATGAGGGAGGATAATTTATGCGGAATGAGATTTTTTGCGGAAGTGCAAGTATTGTAAAAAACGGTAAGATATTGCTTGAATATTATATTGTTCCCCAATACATACATGAGGATTACTGTAATATCCGGCAGTATGGGATAAAGGTCAAAAAGACCTTGGTAAAGGACGGCGGGGCGAGGATAACGGAAACAAAGGAGATAAGCAATGTATTCTACGATGAAAAATCCGCCCGGAAATTTGCGGAGCTTATTATGAAAAACAAAGTCACCCCGGTTACACTTACGGACGTCGTTGAGGACTATATAGTAAGTACGGTGTGATAGGTCGATAAAAATATCCTACTCCCAAAGCTGTATATGCATATTGAATGTGGCGTATGTATGTGATATAATCGTTGCAGCTACATCTGACGGGGGGACGAATATGAGAAAACACTATCTTGATAATATAAGATGGATGACGATTGTTTGCGTTGCAGTATATCATGTGATATACATGTTCAACGGTGAGGCAACGGCGGGCGTTATCGGGCCTTTTGAAGAGGTGCAGTATCAGGATTCGATACAGTATATCTTGTATCCTTGGATGATGATACTTCTGTTTATTGTTGCGGGAATGTGTTCGCGCTATTATCTTGAAAGCCGCAGCATAAAGGAATTTATCGGATCAAGAACGGTAAAGCTGCTTGTGCCGTCAACTGCCGGGCTTTTTGTTTTTTGGTGGATACAGGGGTATTTCAATATACAGCTTGGCATCGGGCTTGAAAATCTAAACGTGCCAAAGCCCATGCTTTATCCGATAATGGCGATTTCGGGAACGGGCGTGTTATGGTTTGTTCAGCTTTTGTGGCTTTTCTCGGTCGGCTTGGCGATTATAAGGCGTTTTGAAAAGGGAAAGCTGTATCATCTTTGCGGTAAAATGAATTTTCTTTCCGTATCGGCGCTTGTGATTCCCGTTTATGCTTCAAGCTTTGTTCTGAATACGCCGATAGTTTTAGTCTACCGTTTCGGAATTTACGGCTTTACGTTTTTACTTGGATATTTTGTATTTGCACACGATGAGATAATTGAAAAAATCAGCCGGTGGAATATTGTGCTTATCATACTGTCCGTTCTTTTGGCGGGTGTGTATCTTTATACGCATTTTGGGGACAACTACGCCGAAAATCCGACCTTTAACAGTATTCCGGCGATTGCTTATGCATGGAGTGCCTGCCTTGCAATTTTAGGCAGCGCATACAAATGGTATGACCGCAAAACAAAGCTTTCGGCATTTATGACAAAACGCAGCTACGGCTTGTATGTTTTCCACTATCTTCCTCTTTCCGCAAGCGCATATCTTCTTACAAAATATGCCGCCCTGCCGCCGGTTATGATGTATGTGACTGTTTTGCTCTGCACCTTTGCGGGAGGATTTACTTTGTATGAAATAATGTCAAGAATACCTTTTCTCAGACGGGTGACTTTGGGAATCATTTAGCCGTTATGTGACAAAAACGGCACGTCCCCGCGTCCTCCCGTCCTCGCGTCCTCGTTGAATCTTATGTAAATCTTCTCTATGTATTCAAAAGTCCTGTTTCAACAGCAAAGTATAATGCAAAATCCTGGTCATTTGCCCAATCATCATATTTTTGCATATATTTTCCGTCAATCTTATACGGATATACATAAGCAGATGATGCAGTGCCGTCATCGGAAAACAAGCAAATACAATTTCGTATACACTCTTTTGCTTTTTCCAAATATTCTATATTTCCCGAAGCCAAATAATAATCATCGAATGCTCTTGCTGTAAGGCAACTCCAATAATGAGGGAATGTGTCGCCCATGACCATCATTTTCCCAAACCAATAATCATCCCAATATCTTATAGGAATTTCATTCTGCCGGAAACTCGGTTGATTTCCGTTAAATCTTTCAAGCAATTCTATATGTATTTTAGCATTGGAAAGATAATATTCATCTTTTGTAAGTATAGCAAACTCCGAAACAAATGATGCTGCCGGAGATACAATGGACTGTTCGTAGTTAACCTCATGCTTCGGGTATGATATTCCGTTTGCAACGATATTGTCAACGTGCTTTTTGAACAAGGAATACAATTGGTTATATTCATTATCCATATGTTCTTTTTTCAGAGATTTCAGGATACTTAAAATTGATATTCCGATTGGATAAAATTTGTCGCCTCCTATTGAATAATAGACTTTAAAAAGTTTTATTACTTCAAACAAATATGATTTATCCTTCGTAAGATTATATATTTCATTAAAAAACATACTTACCCACGGTGCATTATAAAGTCGAATTTGTTTTTCGGGCTTGCCTATTGTGTTATAAACATATCCGGTAGTACTGTCATAAATTTCCCTTTTTATAAACCGTACATACTTCATAAGAGCATCATAAAACTTTTGATTTGGATTTTTTTGCAAAAATTTGGCAATTAACAATCCCATACCCAATCTTTCCCGTGAGGCGTTGTGGTCAGGAACGCAATCCTCAAAAATCATATGCTTTTCTTTATTGTCATAAATCAAGAAAGCCCCATCAAGCGGACTGCCTTCTCTGTGATATTGCTGTTTTTCAACAATGAATTTTATTCTGTTTTCTATAATCTTTTCAAAGCAAGGCTTTACAATAAAATCAGCATAGGTAATATTACCGTCTATTTCAATAAAAAAGCGTATTTCTCCCAATTGTTCAGGCTTGTAATTAACTGTTACTGCATTATCCTTTATTGAGCATTCAATATTGCCGGCTTGAGTATATACGCGAGCATTTACAATACTGTGTCCGACTGTTGCGGTAAAATTTATCTTTTCATTTTCAAATATCGTATAATGCTCCGCCGATATACTGATGAATTGTGAAGTATCTGTTGCCTTTTGTTTAAAATCCTCACCGGTGCTGTAGGGAAATACTTTTAAAACCACTTCGTATTCTTCATTGCAGGTAAGCTCTACGGGTGCTAAATTTAATAAAATTCTACCTCTTTTGTTGCTTTCGCATTCTAAAATATTATAGCTGTTAAAAGAGCCTTTTATTGCCACTATCCCCAAATTGTTATCCGAAACACCCATTTTGGGCGCGTTAATATATGCGGTATTCAAACCACACCATATATGAGCGTGACAGCTATGAATCAGACAATCATCGGCGTATGTGTAATTATCGTTTAAAGGTATCTCTACAGAACAGTTGTACTCACTCAAAAACAAATCGGCGTATAAAAGATTTTTAAATACATATCTCTGAACTAAATATCCATTATTATCAAACCGATAATTTACAGTAACCTGTAATGCTCCGTTTGTATAAACAGCATTTGCCTCATTATCACTTTGTGAAAATTCTGTTAATTCAAGTGCCTTTTTTTTACTTTCATAGTTCCCGTAAAATCCGGAGTAGTATTCAAAATGCACCTTTCCCCATTTGCCATAGTCGGCACACCAATTCATTTTATCCTTGTCATTTAATAACATTAAAGACATTATGGTTCCATCATTTTTATCA
>CACZPW010000048.1 GCA_902783115.1 uncultured Ruminococcus sp.
AACCGGTAGTAGCTATCGTGGGCAGACCTAACGTAGGAAAATCCACGCTGTTCAATAAAATATCAGGTAACAGGATAAGCATTGTCGAGGATACGCCAGGCGTTACAAGGGACAGGATTTTTGCCGACGTATCGTGGCTTGATAAGCATTTTACGCTTATCGACACGGGCGGAATAGAGCCTAAGGCGAATGACGAAATATTATCGCAGATGCGGCGTCAGGCGCAGCTTGCCATAGAAATGGCGGACGTTGTGGTTATGATGACAAATGTGCGAGACGGTGTTACCGCAAACGATATCGACGTTGCGGCAATGCTTCAGAAAGCGAAAAAGCAGATAATATTGGCGGTAAACAAGGTCGATAACATCGGCGATCCGCCGTTTGAATTTTACGAGTTTTACAATCTGGGGCTGGGCGATCCCATCGCAGTTTCATCAACTCACGGGCTTGGCTTGGGAGATCTGTTAAGCGCCATAACCGACAAATTCCCCCAAAACTGCGATACCTCGGAGGAGGATGATGAAATAAAGGTTGCCGTGATAGGCAAGCCAAATGCCGGCAAATCCTCGCTTATAAATAAGATTTTGGGCGAGGAGCGTGTGATAGTCAGCAGTGTTGCGGGCACCACCCGTGACGCCATTGATTCGCATTATAAAAACGGTGAGGACAAATACCTGTTTATCGACACCGCCGGAATGAGAAAACGCGGCAAAATAGATGAAAATGTCGAACACTACAGCGTTGTAAGATCGCTTGCGGCGGTTGACAGATCCGATGTGTGCGTTATAATGATAGACGCAGTTGAGGGGATAACCGAGCAGGATACGAAAATCGCAGGCTATGCCCATGAACAGGGCAGGGCGTGCATATTTGCGGTAAATAAATGGGATATCGTCGATAAAAACGACAAGACCATGAACGAGTTCAAAAACAGAGTCCGTGAAGAATTTGCGTTTATGTCGTATGCGGGAATAGTATTTATCAGCGCAAAAACGGGGCAGAGAGTAAATTCACTGCTCGATAAGATAAAAGAGGTAAATCATCAGCATAAGCGCAGGATCACTACGGGTATGCTCAATGACGTTTTAAACGAGGCGATGCATAAGCAGCAGCCGCCCTCGGACAAGGGCAGACGCTTAAAAATCTATTACGGCACGCAGGCGTCAACGGCGCCGCCGACATTCGTTATTTTCGCAAATTCAAAGGAGCTGTTCCATTACTCCTATCTGCGGTTTATCGAAAATCAGGTGCGGCTTGCGTTCGGCTTTGAAGGTACGCCGATAAAATTCGTTATAAGAGAACGGAACGAAAAGAAGGATTGACACTCAAATCAGGAGGATAGTTTATGAATATTTTACCCATCATCAACAAGGCGTCGCCCGCATCATGGGTGATGATCGCATTAACGGTGCTTATTTCATACCTCATAGGCTCGGTGAATTTTTCGATAATCTTATCACGCGCCGTATCGGGTAAGGATATACGCCAAAGCGGCTCGGGAAATGCCGGCGCTACGAATATGTTAAGAACTCACGGCGTGGGTATGGGCGTCCTGACGCTTTTGCTTGACGTTTCAAAGGGCGTTGCGGCGGTACTTATCGCAAGGCTCATTCTTACCGTATCACAAAGGTTAAGCCCCGATTTATACAATGCGCTTTTTGCATCGGCGCTTACATATCTTGCGGGACTGTTTGTAATATTGGGGCATAGTTTCCCTGTGTTTTTCGCCTTCAAGGGCGGCAAGGGCGTTGCAACGGCGCTTGGAGTTGTTATGATGCTCAACTGGAAGGCGGGGCTTGTGGTGCTTATAATCGCACTTATTATAATGGCTGTAACAAGATACGTATCGCTCGGCTCGATACTTGCGGCAGCGCTGTTTGTGATATTGGATATTTCGTATATGTTTTTTACAAACTCATGGAGCATAGCGCAGATAATATGCGTTATCCTTATGGGTGCGGTAATTATTTTAAGACATCATGCAAATATAAAAAGGCTTATGAGCGGAACGGAAAACAAGCTCGGAGCAAAGAAGACGGAGAAGGAGAACTGATATGAAGATTGCTGTTATCGGATCGGGCAGCTGGGGAACGGCCGTAGCTGTTCTGCTTGCAAACAAGGGATATGACGTATGGCTTTGGTCGTGGATACAGGAGGAAACCGATCGCTTAAATCAAGACAGGGAGAACAGGGAATTTTTGCCGGGCATAAAATTTCCTCAAAACATTACCTGCTCGCATGACGCGGGTGCGTGTACGGAGAATGCGGAGCTTGTTGTTACGGCGGCACCGTCGCCCGCAACACGCACTACGGCAAGAACGCTTGCGCCGCATATAAAAGACGGTCAGAGAATGATAAATATTTCAAAAGGGCTTGAAGAAAGCACCTTAAAAACGCTTTCGGAGGTCTATAAAGAGGAAATACCTCAGGCGGAAATATCCGTTATGAGCGGCCCCTCGCACGCAGAGGAGGTATCAAGGTCGCTTCCGACGACTAATGTTGTTGCGTCGGATACGGATGAAACGGCAAAATTTATCCAGGACGTGTTTATGAACGACAATTTCAGGGTATATACATCAACGGATACGCTCGGAGTTGAGCTTGGCGGCGCACTTAAAAACGTGATAGCGCTTTGCGCGGGAATATCGGACGGCTTGGGCTACGGCGATAATACGAAAGCGGCTCTTATGACAAGGGGTATGGCTGAGATAGTAAGGCTCGGTACCGCCATGGGCGCAAAGGCGGAAACGTTTTACGGACTGTCGGGCATGGGCGATCTGATAGTTACCTGCACAAGTATGCATTCAAGGAACAGGCGCGCGGGTATAATGCTCGGCGAGGGCAAGAGCCTTTCAAGGACGCTTGAGGATGTGCATATGGTGGTGGAAGGCGTAAATACCGCAAAAGCCGCTTATGCGTTGGCAAAAAAATATAACGTTTCAATGCCGATAGTGGTTGAAGCGAATGAAATTTTATTTAACGGTAAGAATGCGAAAGAGGCGGTAATAAGCCTCATGAACAGGGATAAAAAAGCGGAATAAGGGATTTGTGAATATGAAGATTATTATTATCGGCGGAGGAAAGGTCGGCAGAAGTCTTTTAAGAAATTTGAATAATGAAGGTCATGACGTGGTTCTGATAGATATAAAGCCCTCGGTGGTGGACGCCTTGCAGGACGAATATGACGTAATGTGCATAGAGGGGAGCGGCACGGATATTACCGTATTGGAGGAGGCCGGAGTCAGAAGCTGTGATCTTATAATCGCCGTAACGGAGAAGGACGAGCATAACGTCCTTTGCGGAATAATGGCAAAAAAGATGGGCGCAAGACGCTGTGTTGCAAGGGTGAGAAACCCCGAATATTATCATCAGCTCCAGTTTATGAGAGATGTGCTTGATATAAATATGGTGGTAAATCCCGAATATCTTGCGGCAAACGAGATTTCAAGGATATTGAGATTCCCCGCCGCAATGCATATTGAAACCTTTGCAAAGGG
>CACZPW010000049.1 GCA_902783115.1 uncultured Ruminococcus sp.
AAAGATCGCCATTGCCGCATCAAGTGCAAAAAACACCGTAGCCGTTGGCTTGAAGGTGTCCCCATACCGGGATGTGAGGTATACCGAATGGTATGCTCCGTATGTAAGAGCCGCCGTTACGGCGGGATATGTGGAGGGATATCTTGATTCTACCTACAGACCTGACAATACGGTAAAATATGAAGAGGCGATAACCATAATGCTCAGAGTCCTTGGCTATAAGGACAATTCCTTCGGCGCCGCATACCCCTACGGGCAGATCGCAAAGGCGCAGGGGCTTGATATGCTTGACGGAGTCGACGGCAGTATCGGTACGGATATGACAAGGCGGCAGGTGATGTATCTTGTGTATAACACACTGCAGTCAAGCTCGGCGGGCGATGCGTTTTCGGGCGTGCTTTTGGGTACGCACGACTGTACGGTGTCGGAAAATCAGGACGTTATAGCGACAAGCGCGCAGGATGGCTCGCTCGGTGATGATAAGGTGTTTACCTCAAAGGGTACATATACAAAGGGTGATTATTTCAATAACGCAAGCGTCGGTATGACGGGCAAGCTGTTTATAAAAAATAACCGTGATGCCGTTGCGTTTGTCCCGGATACGGGTGACGGCGGTGCGGAATACGAAACGTATTTTGTATATTCGACCCTTACCGATTCGGTTGTCGGCTACAGAAACGGAAGCTTTGAAACGATAAACATACCCGATTCTACCGTGGTATATAAAAACCAGAGCCAGACAAGCTATGCGGCTTTAAAGCAGGGGCTTTCCATGGGCGATACCATGTATGTAAAGCGTACTCCGGGCGGCTCGATAGATTATATAACGTATTCGTCAAACACGATGACGGGGCCTGTCCGTGTAACGAGTAGCAGCTGGCTTTCAAACATAGGCGCAAGTGCGTCCGCTACCGTTATGCGTGACGGTGTAAGATCAAGCGCCGGCTCGGTTATGGCAAACGATATCATATACTACAGCGAGCCTCTTGATATGGTATTTGCATATTCAAACAAGGTTACGGGCGTTTACGAAAACGCCGTTCCCACAAAGGATTCGCCGTCACAGGTAACCATATCGGGCATAACCTATAACGTAGAGGGCGTTGATGCATTCAACAGCCTGTCCTCAAGCGGAAGCTTCAACTACGGCGATACCGTTACCATATGTATCGGCAAGGACGGCGGCGCGGCGGGCGTTGTTACGGCGTCGGGCGCGGCGAGTGTCCAAAGCTCGGTAACGGGGTATATGGTATCGGCGGGCAAGAAGACCTTTGCCGATTCCAATAACAAGCAGTACAGCTCCTACTATGTTGAGGTCGTAAGCACCGCAGGAACGGTCGGTACCTACGAAACCGATTACGATAAATCCTCATACATAGGCTCGGTCGTATCAATAAAGCCAAACGGCACAAAAGCCGCCGTTACAAAACTGTCGGGGAATTCCGGACTTGTGGGCGCGGTATCGTATTCGGGCGGATATATAGGCTCACATAAAATATCGCCGAACGTCAATATCCTTGACGTTACAAATCAGAGCGTTTACAATACAGTGCTTTATAAGCGTGTGTATCTGCAAAGGATCGACGGCATAACCTTAAATTCGGGCGACGTACTCTACTTTGCAAGCGATGCGCAGGGCAGCGTCACCGATATAATCCTTAACGACGTGACCGGCGACGTTTATTCCTACGGCATAATAACGGCGGGCACAAACGACGGTAACGTAAACGTCGATATCGACGGAACGACATCAAAAATGATGACAAATTCGGCAATACGCGGCAGAGGTCCGTGCAGGATACTTTTAAGCGGCGGCTCGTTAAAGACCGCAATGACGCTTAATATGTATAACGGAAACATATCCGACTTAAACGGCGAAAGAGCTGTTATAAACAATGTTGAATATAAGCTTTCCGACAAGGTAGTGATATATAAGCGTTCCGAGGTCACAAGATATCAAAAGATCACTCTTGACGAAGCACTTTCGGGTAAATACGGCATGACGGCGTATTATGACAATACCGAAAGTCAGGGCGGAAGAATAAGAATAATAATCTGTAATTAGGTGATGCTGTGACAGGATTATATATACATATCCCGTTTTGCGTCCGCAAATGCAAATACTGTGATTTTGTTTCGTTTCCGGGTATGGAGGAGGTATTTGACAAATACCTCCTCGCCATCGTCAGTGAAATGAAGCGGTATAAGGGTATAAAGGCGGATACCGTGTTCGTCGGCGGCGGAACGCCTACGGTGCTTGATAGCGGACAGCTTGAAAGACTTGTAGGGGACATAAAAAATAATTTTAAGCTGTCCTCCGAATGTGAATTCAGCATCGAGGCAAATCCGGGGACACTGAACCGAGAAAAGGCGGAAGTGTTAAAAAATTGCGGCGTAAACCGTATAAGCGTGGGTGTGCAGTCGTTTGCGGATAACGAGCTTTTTGCTCTGGGGAGAATACACAGCGCAAAAGAGGCGTATGATACGGTCAATATGATATACGATACGGGTATCAAAAATATAAATATCGACCTTATGACGTCCGTTCCGCATCAGACAAAGGAAAGCCTTTTAAAAAATCTTGAAACGGCGTTTTCCCTGCCCGTTACGCATATAAGCGCATACAGCCTCATGTTGGAGGAGGGAACGCCGCTGCTTGGCGAATACCAAAGCGGCGAATTTTCGCTGATCGATGATGATACGGACAGAAAAATGTTTGACGCCTTAAAGACAAAAATGAGCGAAAACGGATTTTTAAGATATGAAATATCCAATTTCGCAAAGGCGGGATATCAATCAAGGCATAATATAAATTACTGGGACGCGGGCGAATACATAGGTCTTGGCTTGGCGGCACATTCGTATTTTAACGGCGAACGGTTTTCAAACACAGAGGATATGGATAGCTACCTGACGCTTGATTTTGAAAGCGGGGACAGAAAAAAGCTTTCCAAAAACGATATGATGTCGGAATTTATGATGCTTGGTTTAAGAATGACAAGGGGCGTTTCGGTATCGGAGTTTAAAAGGCGTTTTGGTACGGATATAGAAAACATATACGGAAAAGAGATTAAAAAATTTACGGAGCTTGGGCTTATGGAATATGCGGACGGCTATTACAGATTGAGCGACAGGGGACTGGATATTTCAAATCAGATCATGTGCGAATTTCTGATATAAAGGGCTTGCAAAAAACGGGCTTGGGTAGTATAATGTATTGGAATTTATTGCAAGAAAGGGAAATACTATGGAAAATGTATTTGATGTGTTGAAGGAGCGTGGCCTGTTGGCGCAGACGACACACGAAGATGAAATAAGAGAATTATTGGGTAAGGAAAAGGTAACCTTTTATATAGGCTTTGATCCTACTGCGGACAGTCTGCACGTGGGGCATTTTCTGCAAATGGTGGTTATGAAGCACATGCAGGATCACGGACACCGTCCCATTGCCTTGGTCGGCGGCGGAACGGGGCATATAGGCGATCCGTCGGGAAGAACGGATATGCGTCAGATGATGACAAAGGAGATAATAGACCATAACTGCGAATGCTTTAAAAAGCAGCTTTCAAGCGTGATAGATTTTTCCGACGGCAAGGCGCTTATGGTAAATAACGCAGATTGGCTCTTAAAGCTTAACTATGTTGAGTTTTTAAGGGATATCGGCGCATGCTTTTCGGTAAATCAGATGCTTACCGCAGAGTGCTTCAAGCAGAGGCTTGAAAAGGGACTGTCGTTTTTGGAGTTTAACTATATGCTCATGCAAGGCTATGATTTCCTTATGTTAAACCGTAAATATGACTGTAAGATAGAGCTTGGCGGCGACGATCAGTGGAGCAACATTTTGGCAGGTATGGATCTTTGCCGTAAAAAGGATCAGAAGCAGGTATACGGTATGACCTTTACCCTGCTTACAAACAGCGAGGGTAAGAAAATGGGCAAGACCCAGTCGGGTGCTGTATGGCTCGATCCGAAGAAAACGACGCCGTATGATTTTTACCAGTATTGGGTAAACGTATCGGACGCCGATGTTATAAAGTGTCTGAAGCTGTTGACCTTTGTTCCCATGGACGAGATCAGGAAAATGGAACAGTGGGAAGGCAAGGAATTAAACGAGGCAAAGCGTATCCTTGCATACGAGGTTACAAAGCTTGTTCACGGTAAGGACGAAGCTGAAAAATGCAAGGCTGCCGCAGAGGCGGTGTTCGGCGGCAGTGGTGTGTCCGAGGATATGCCGACGACTGTTGTGAGTGACGCTGTAGGCATGGGTGTGCTTGATTTACTGGTAAAAACGGGACTTTTGCCGTCAAAGGGCGAGGCAAGACGTCTTGTTCAGCAAAACGGTTTGTCCATCAATAACGAAAAGTATACCGATCCCAACGGCATCGTGACCGCTGAAATGTTCGGCGATGACGGAATGATAATCAAAAAGGGCAAAAAGGTGTTCCATAAGGTAACACTATTATAAACATACAACATTCACTGAATTTTTACTTGTTTTTGCAGCTTTTTTATGTTAAAATCAGCTTACCGATCAAATTTTAGGAGGTTATGGCTATGATAAAGAAATTAGCTGCAATTTTTATGGCATTGGCGGCGGCTGTGGCATGTGTTGCGTTTTCGGCTTTTGCCGATGAAGATACCGCACCGAAATCTGCCGTTGAGCCCGATCCGGACGGCGCGATAATGGTTTACATTGACGGAACAAGGGTTTCGTTTGATGTAGCCCCGCAGATCGTAAACGACAGAACGGTTGTGCCGATGCGCGCGATTTTCGAAGCACTGGGCGCGGAGGTCGATTGGGCGCAGGAAACAAAAACTATCACATCTACCGCAGGTGATGTAAAAATTATTATGCAGATCGACAATAAAGTAATGACGGTAAACGATGAAGAGGTTGAGCTTGACGCCGCGCCGTTTGTTGCGGAGGGTAACAGGACATTGGTTCCCGTCCGTGCGATATCGGAGGCGTTTAACTGCGAGGTAAGCTGGGACGGCGATATAAAGCTTGTTGATATTACAACAGCTAAAGCAGACGTGGACGAGTCTACTCCCGAGCCTGATGTAACGCCTGACCCTTCAGCGGCTCCGACAACAACACCGGCACCGGCAACACCGGGCGAGGTAGCGTTTATTGATTCCGAGGACTGGACTGTGGATCAGACAGAGGCTGCCGAGACGGTAAAAAGCTTCTTCCTTGCATTTGCGGATGCGGATCTGGCAAAAATGAACGATTATTGTACTGCCGATTATCAGTTTGAAGATACCGATTCGGTATTCGGCTGGACAAAAATCAATCCCACGACCATTTCCATTGCGGAGTCTGCCGATCAGACAGACGACCGTATCTTCATAAGAGTTGAGTGGACGGGGAAATCCGACGGATTGATAGTCCCCACAGACGGTACGGACGAGCAGTCCTACGGCTGCTTTGTGAACATGGTGCAGGTTGACGGCAACTGGTTAATAGACGGCTTTGCGACAGGTCTTTAATAAGAGAATATTGGCAAAAAATAGCTAAAAGGATTGTACGATTTGTGCGATCCTTTTACTATTTTATACAATAATGCAATAATTTCAAAAAAGTGAAAAAAACAGCTTGACAAGGGTAAGAAGATGTGATATATTAAATAAGCTGTCGTTTTGGACAGCGCATTGTACA
>CACZPW010000050.1 GCA_902783115.1 uncultured Ruminococcus sp.
ATATGGGGGTGTAGCTCAGCTGGGAGAGCGCGTGCTTCGCATGTACGAGGCCAGGGGTTCGATCCCCCTCATCTCCACCAGAAAAAAGCACGCTTAGGCGTGCTTTTTTCAACGAAATACGCCTTACGGCGTGTGAAATATTGCTCCGCAATGTTAAATAGCAACGCTTTGAAATATTTGCTTCGCAAATGTTAAAGGCGTATTTTATTTCACTTTGACAAAGTCAAAATTTCACAATTTACGAAGTAAATTATTTCACATTTTGCTTGGGGCAAAATATTTCACTCAAAGCTTCTGCATCTGAACCGTTCTGATTTTCCGCAAAAGGATTACTATTTTGACAGTGATAGTAATCCGGGGTATTCAAAATACTTGTAAAATCCGGAATATTATGATAGAATATACCCAGATTTGTATAAATCGATTTCTTTTTTTAGGAGCTGATGAAAATGAAAAGAAAAAGTGTAAAGATAGCGGTATCCGTGCTGTTATGTGCGTTTGCGGTGCAATTTTTCGCAAGTTGTGGAAGGATTACGCATGCAGATGAAGTTCTGCAGGCAAGAAACCGAAAATATGACGAACTCATAAGCGGCGGGATGAGTAAAGAAGATGCCGATAAGTGGCTTAACGAACACACGGAAGCGTGGCATCCCAATTATATGAGCAAGGAGAATAAAGAGGGAGATGAAGCAGAAAAGCCCACCGCAAAGCCCACCGAGGAACCCGTCGATTTTATGGAAGCGATCTGCGGTACATATCTTGTTTCGGGGAACGGTGTTTTGACAGGCGGGGCTGTTTATGATGACGAAGGATCTGAAACGACTTTTACAAAGCTTGCCTTGCACGTTACACAAGCGGGCGATGATACCGTTCAAATCGATGTGGAAGGCGATCACGGCGGAAGCGGTACGGTAAGTGCAAATTCACCCACCGTAAGCTATACGGATTCCATGGGCTATGAGGTTACGGTAACATTTTCGGTCAATGACGGCGTTATGCATGCGGATATGAGAATCTTCGGCGATTTATCCATTGAAGATACAGGTGAGCGCTGTACCGAGACAGTTACATTAAGCGGCGATAAATAAAGCTTTTTGTACCGTTATTATAATAAGGGAATATTTTAAAAATGAAAAAAACAGAAAATCCGAATGATGTATTGGAAAGGGCGGAAACGAGCATACGGAAAAAGTTCCACAGGGAGCTTTTTTCAAAATTTGCCCGCGCGATAAACGAATATGAGCTGTTAGCGCCAAACGACAGAGTGGCGGTATGTATTTCGGGCGGAAAGGACTCTATGCTTATGGCGAAGCTGTTTCAGGAGCTTAAGCGTCACGATAAATTCCCGTTTGAGCTTGTGTTCCTTGTTATGGATCCGGGCTATGACATATCCCACAGGCAAATGATAGAAAACAACGCAAGGCTTTTGAATATACCCATAACCGTATACGAAAGCGATATTTTCGAATCGGTGTTCAATATAGAAAAATCGCCCTGCTATATCTGCGCAAGAATGAGGCGAGGGCATTTGTATTCAAAAGCAAGGGAGCTTGGCTGCAACAAGATCGCGCTGGGTCATCACTATGACGACGTAATAGAAACGATACTTATGGGCATGTTATACGGCGGTCAGATACAGACCATGATGCCGAAGCTCAGAAGCACAAATTTTCAAGGCATGGAGCTAATAAGACCGATGTATCTGATACGGGAAGCTGATATAATACATTGGTGCAGATACAATAACCTTGAATTTATACGCTGTGCGTGTAAGTTTACCGCTGCCTCGGCGGAGCATGAGAGCAGCTCAAAGCGTCTTGAAACGAAGAATATTATAAAAAAACTGAAGGAAACAAACCCGTTTGTCGAAAATAACATATTCAAAAGCGTTGAAAACGTCAACCTTGCAACCGTGATCGCATACAAGGATAAAACGGGTACGCACAGATTTTCGGAAGATTATTGATAGGTGTTTTAGTATGTCTGAAAAATTTATAAGAACGGAACTGATGATAGGGGCAAATGCGCTTAAAAAGCTTAAAAACTCAC
>CACZPW010000051.1 GCA_902783115.1 uncultured Ruminococcus sp.
AAGGAGCGTGCAATCAAGGAATACATAGACAAGCTGCACATAAAAGGCAGTTACGTCCGTCCCGAGGAGGCAATAAAGGGGATTCTTGACAGCGGCGGTATTCCCGTGCTTGCGCATCCGTGCTTCGGCAGCGGCGGACAGCTTATTGTCGGCGATGAAATGGAAGCGCGCCTCAGGCGGCTTATTGAGTTTGGTATACAGGGAGTTGAAGCCTTTTATTCGGGCTTTTCGCCAAAGCTTATAAACGAGATGCTCTCACTTGCAAAGAGATTTGATTTGTATGTGACGGCCGGAAGCGATTATCACGGCAAAAATAAGATCATTGAGTTGGGGGATACCGGAGCGGATATGGCAGATGATGTTCCGGAGGGACTGGAAAACTTTATCAATGCATCAGTAAACCGGATATGAGCTGTACAAAATCATAACCCCGGAAACACTGTCTGATAAAGAGATGTAGATGAGGTAAAAAATGAGCGAGACATTGAATATTGAAGCGAAAAAGAGAAAATACGGAATAATAGTACAGGTTGCGGTTCTTTTTTTCATAGGTGCGCTGACAACGGGTATTTTGACTTATATATGCGAATCGTATTTTTACTTTGAAAATGTAAAAACGCAGACAGAGCAAAATGCGGCTCAGATCGCAGATGAAGCGCAGGAGGCTATAACGGAGTATCCTGCGTATATGTGGCTTATCAGGTATTGGTATTCACATGCCGATGAAATGGATATCGAATATGATGCGATATTTGACGCGGAATCTGCTACGGCAGAAAAATGCCGTAAATTTTCCGAGCATAATCCTGGGCTTGACCTGAGGTATCTTGAAACGCCGTATTGTTATGCACTTTCACCCGAGGATCAGAAACTTTATGCGGAAATAGCGTATTCATGGCTGCTTACAAGAATAGATCAGATAAAACAGTCGTACAATGTTCCGTATCTGTTCTGCGTTATATCGGAGGAACCGTATGATAACCAATTCTTTGTATTCAGCGGCGCGAAAAGAGGCGCAAAAAGAGGTGTCGGTGCGGACGAGGCGTATATTCTCGGTAAAAGGGTAACTGTTTCGGATACTCAAAGAATAGCAATGATGGAGGCGATTTTAAAATCCAATCACCTTGCCGACGCTACTACCGAGGCGGGTACTTATGCGGATTATTACACAAGCCTGTGTTCGTTTGACAGGCGCAGCGTACTTATAGGTCTTAGCTATGACTGGACCGATCTGCGTGCAAATGCAAAGGCGCAGACGCGTAAAGGTGCAACGCTTGCGATATTTAACCAAATGATTCTGTCGCTGATATGCCTTGGCTTGATTTTCCTCTATGTTCTCAGACCTTTAAAGTGGGTACAGGGTCATATACGAAGCTATAAAAAATCAAAGGACAGCAAGACCGTTATCGGCGGACTTTCGCAGATCAAGGCAAAAAACGAAATAGGCGATCTTGCGGACGATGTTTCGGAAATGATATCCGAGATAGAAACCCATATAGAAAAAATAGCAAATATTACGGCGGAGAGGGAGCATGTAAATACCGAGATGTCGCTTGCCGCACGTATTCAGCTTTCAATGCTGCCCAATGAATTCCCGCCGTTCCCCGACCGCACGGAGTTTGATATATATGCAAGTATGGATCCCGCAAAGCAGGTCGGCGGCGATTTCTATGATTTCTTTATGATAGACGATGATCATCTTGCCCTTGTTATTGCCGATGTTTCGGGAAAAGGTGTGCCTGCGGCGCTCATGATGGTTATTTCAAAGATAATAGTCAAGAACTATACAACGGCGGAATTATCGCCCGCAAAGGCTCTTGAGATGGTAAACCACAGAATAACCATACACAATCATGAAAATATGTTCTTTACAATATGGCTTGGCGTTCTTGAAATATCAACGGGAATTCTTACGGCGGCAAATGCCGGTCATGAATACCCCGTCCTGAAAAATCCCGGCGGTGATTTTGAACTTGTCAAGGATAAGCACGGGCTTGTTGTGGGCGCAATGGACGGAATCAAGTATAAAGAATATAAATTGAAGCTTGAAAAGGGCTCAAAGCTGTTTGTATATACCGACGGCGTTCCCGAGGCAACTGACGCAAACAACATTCTGTTCGGTAACGAGCGTATGTTGGAAGCACTCAACAATGAGGCTCCCGATGAGACGCCCGAACAGATATTAAAGGGTGTGCGTAAGTCTGTAAACGAATTTGTGAAGGATGCGGAGCAGTTTGACGATCTTACGATGCTTTGTATCGAATACAAAGGAAAACAGCAATAATTGTACATACTAAAAATGTGAAACGGCGCTATGCCCGTTTCACATTTTTTGCTGTCCGGATTTATGAACGAATATCTTGAATTTCAAGCCCTGTTAAGCTCCGCATACAGCTTTTGAAGACACCTTTTTTCGATGCGGCTTACATAGCTTCTGCTTATGCCTAAAATTTCTGCGATTTCCTTTTGAGTTTTCCTGTCGTTATTCAAAAGCCCGTATCGCCATGAAATAATGTTCATTTCGTTTTTGCTGAGTACCCGTGCCATTGCCTTATATAATTTTTGTTCCTCTATTTTTTGCGATATAATATCCGCAATATCCGCGCTGCCGGATGTAAGCACGTCTGCGAAGGTCATATTGTTGCCCTCCTTGTCCGTTCCGATACATTCATCCATGGAGATCTCGTTCTGAAGCTTTTTTGAGCTTCGTAAAACCATCAGCACCTCATTTTCGATACACCGTGCTATGTATGTGGACAGCTTGGAATTTTTCTTTGTATTGAACGTATTTATGCCCTTTATCAGCCCTATAGTGCCTATTGAGATCAGATCTTCAAGCGATTTTTCGTCCGAATACTTTTTTGCAATATGCGCCACGAGCCTTAAATTCCGCTCAATTAAAATATTCTTTGCGTTTGTATCGCCATCTTCGTATCTTTTTATGTATTCCTGTTCCTCCTTTTCCGTAAGCGGCTTTGGAAAAGTTGCGCTCCCGCTTACATAACCTGCCATGATAAGGACGGTTTGCATCCATTCAAATACCAATGATGATAATATCACAGTATCACCCCCATATATTACTATGACAAAATCGGCAAATACTGCAAGTACGAATAAAATTATACAAAAAAATTCGCCCAAAGGCGAATTTGAAGCGGCGTACCGGATGTTTTTGCGCTTTTTACGGTCCGTAACGGTTTATCGCAGTCCGGCTTTAGAAAAATACCGACGGTATCTTTTCATACTGAGTAATTTTTATTTCTGCATCAAGCATATCCGAAACGGCATCGCAAAATTTCATAAAATGCTTTGAGTTGTTATGGGCTTCGATAGCAGTATCGTTTAACCATTCCTCGATAAACGTAAATTTTGCGCTGTCCTTTCTTTGGTGCATGACCTTGTAGGAGAGACAGCCCTTTTCCTTGCGCGTTTCCCTTGTAAGGTCTGTTGCGCATTTTATAAATTCCTCAACCGAAGACGGCTTAACGTCAAAATCAGCAATTATCGTTATCATATCCAAATACCTCATCTAAAACTTATTGAAAGTATACCATATATTGTGCCTGATTACAATAGGTATATCATATTTTGTAAAGAAAATGCAATAAACAATAGTAAATAATACGTAAAAATACATAAAAATTAGGGAAAAATCTTTACAAAACAGGAAATAAATTGTATAATACCTGTGTGTGCATACACAATATATTGTTTTTTGAAAGGTACAAACTATGTTATCACAGTCATATTTACTTCAAAAGCTTATAAGCATTCCGCTGATACTGATTGCACTTGTTGGGCATGAGCTGGGTCACGGACTGATGTCGTCAAAGCTCGGCGATCCCACGCCGAAAAACAGCGGCAGACTTACGATAAATCCTATGGCGCATCTTGATCCCATAGGTACGATACTGATGTTCCTTACGGGCTTTGGCTGGGCAAAGCCTGTTATGATAAATCCGAACTATTACAAAAACAGCAAATGGGGCACGGCTTTGGTATCGCTGGCAGGACCGCTGTCAAACCTTTTGATGGCTGTTTTGGTGATGTTTTTATATGCGATAATAGTAAAGATCTGCATATTGCTCGGATTTTATAATCAGACGGTTATCATGTGGGCGCAGACAATAGTGATTATGTTTGCAAGCTACAATTTAAGCCTTATGATATTCAATTTCATACCCATACCGCCGCTTGACGGATCAAAGATTTTGGGCGCGCTTTTGCCCGATGAAACGTATTACCGCATGTTAAATTATGAGCGCTACTATACGCTGATACTGTTCGGCGTGATATTTCTGCTTTCAAGGCTTGGTGTTTTCGGGCGTCTTATATCGGGGGGAGTATCGTTTTTCCTCGGCGGAATAGTTAATCTTATAAATATGATATTTTAGGTGAGAAATGGACACATTAAATTATAAACTGGAAAGCTTTGAGGGACCGCTTGATCTGCTGCTTACGCTTATTCAGAAGAACAAGGTTAGCATTTGGGACATACCCATAGTCGAGATAACAGAGCAGTACCTAAAAGCGATAGAGGGTATAGAGGAAAGCGAAATAGAGAACACAAGCGAATTTCTGGTGCTTGCGGCACAGCTTTTGTGGATAAAGTCAAGGATGCTGCTTCCAAAGGCTGAGGATGACGAGGAGGAAGAGGATCCCAGGGAAGAGCTTGCAAGGCGGCTTGCAGAATATAAAGCGTATAAAGAAGCGTCGTTGGAGCTCAGAAAAACAGAGGGTGCGTCAAGGTACATGGTTTTCCGTGACGAGGAAGCGATAAAGTTTCCGGTGCCGAAATATTCACAGCACCATGAGCTTGACGAGCTTACAGAGGCATTCAATAATATCCTGGCACGGAAAATAAGGTATGCAAAGCCTGAAAAACGTGCGTTTTCAGGCATCGTAGGCAGGGAAAAGGTATCGGTACACGATATGGCTCTGAAGGTTAAAAAGAGGTTTATAAAATCAAAAAAGGTCGGATTTAAAACACTTTTTGACGAGTCGGACACAAAGCCGCAGATGATAGCAACTTTTTTGGCGGTGCTTGAAATGATAAAAGAGAACAGGCTCTTTGCCGAGTATAGCGAGAAGGAAAAGGATTTTGTGCTTACCTCAAACTATACCAAGGCCGAGCTTGAAGATGAAAACAGTACGGAGAATAAAGATGACGAATATTAAATATGCGATTGAGGGTATACTCTTTGCCGCAGGCGAGCCGGTAAGCGCGTCGAAGCTTGCGGTCGTTCTGGAAACGGATATAGATACGGTAAATAACGCGGTTGCGGCATTGAAGGAGGAATATAACCGTGAAGAACGTGGGTTTAACATAATAGATATCAAGGAAGGGTATCAGATTTGCTCAAGACCTGTATACTATACATACATCCGTGAGATTTTGGGCGAGCAGAGGAATCAACCGCTCTCAAACGCCGCAATGGAGGCGCTTGCGATAATTGCGTATAAGCAGCCCGTAACAAGGGGGCAGATCGAGCGTATCAGGGGCGTAAATTCGGACGGCTGCGTAAACAGGCTTTACGAAAGGTCGCTTATTGAGGAATGCGGCAGGCTTGACGCACCGGGAAAGCCCATTTTGTACAGGACTACCGATACATTTTTGCGGTGCTTCGGTTTAAAGGATGCAAGTGAGCTTCCGTATGTGGATCTTTCAAAATTCACGGAGCCTGAGCAGGGCGAGCAGTTGGAAATCGACGATAACGGCGTGGAAAATATCATAGAGGAACAAAGCATGTAAAGTTAAGCGGGAGGTGACGGTATGACAGCATTATATATAATTTGTGCGATAGTGCTGTTGCTTGTAATACTGTTCGCCGTACCGATAAAGGCAAAGCTCAGGTTTTCGTATAACGAAAATGAGGGAGAAATAACACTGCACTATTTGTTTTTGAAATTTTATGTACTTCCTAAAAAGGCAAAGCCCCAAAAACAGAAAAAGGAAAAACAAGATTCCGAATCGGGCGAAGCTCTTCAAAAAACCGCAAAAAAGCGGGATATAAAGCAATATATAAAGCTTATCGGGGAGTCGCTCCCCGATATAAAAAAATGCCTGACGGAATTACTTGACTATATATTCAAAAAATTCATTACGGTTTCAAAGCTTGATCTGTCAATACATTTCGGGCTTGACGATGCGATGTATACCGGAATGGGTACGGGAGCTATATATACGGCGGTATATTCGGTCACGGAAAAGCTTAAACAGAATAACAAATTGAAATCGTGCAATATAAACATTGAGCCTGATTTTGAAGTAAGCAATATAAGTGCAAAGGTGTGCGCGGTGTTAGAAACAAATATGTTCCGTATTTTTGTGATACTTGGGATAATCATAAGGCTTTTTGTAAAGCTTTTTATAAGGTTTTTAATAAATAAACGGAGGTTAAAACAATATGAGTAATTCGGTAAGTGAAATGCTTGACAGTGCAATAAACAGCATTAAGACTATGGTAGACGTCAATTCCGTTGTTGGAGATCCCATAAAGATCGACGGCGCAACGGTCATAGTCCCGGTTGCAAAAATTTCTTACGGCTTCGCGGGCGGCGGCTCGGACGGCGTTTCAAAGCATGCCTCGTCCGAAAAGACCTTTGCGGGCGGTATCGGCGGCGGAACGTCGGTAAAAGCAGAAGCGTTTTTGGTAGTATCAAACGGAAATGTCCGTATAATACCGGTTGACGGTAATACTTCCACTGCGGATAAGATCGTGGACATGGTGCCGGGTATGGTTGATAAGGTAAGCGGCATATTTGCAAAGAAAGTTGACGGGGACAGCAAGGACTGATGATTACACAAAGAGATAAAATCCTGTCTGCAGTTGAAAAGCCTACAAGATATACGGGCGGCGAGCTGAACTCTGTCATAAAGGATCCTTCAAAGGTCGATGTAAGATTCGGCTTTTGTTTTCCCGACACTTATGAAATAGCGATGTCGCATTTGGGCTTAAAGATACTTTATCACGTCCTTAACAAGCGTGAGGATACCTTTTGTGAACGGGTTTTTGCGCCTTGGACGGATATGCAGCAGCAGCTTAAAATACACGGTATGAAGCTGTTTGCGCTTGAAACGGGCGATGAGATAACGCATTTTGATATGCTTGGCTTTACTCTGCAATATGAGCTTAGCTATTCAAATATAGTCAGAATGTTAAAGGATGCCGATATACCCGTAAGAGCGGCGGACAGGGATGAAACCTATCCGGTTATTTGCGGCGGAGGTCCGTGCGCATACAATGCGGAGCCTGTGGCGGAAATATTCGACTTTTTCCAGCTTGGCGAAGGCGAGGATATGATGAACGAGGCCGTAGACGAGTACGTCAAGTGGAAAAAGAGCGGCAAAAAGAATAAGCGTGATTATCTTGAAGCGATAGCAAAATACGACGGGATATATGTGCCGTCCTTTTATGATGTTACATATAATGCGGACGGAACGGTAAATGAGATCAAACCCAACAACGAAAATGCAAAGCCTAAGATCATAAAGCGTATTATGGCGGATTTTGACAGCGCATATACTCCCAACAGCATAGTCGTGCCGTTTGGGGACGTGGTGCATGACAGGGTAATGCTTGAAATTATGCGAGGCTGTATGCGCGGGTGCAGATTTTGCCAGGCAGGCTATATTTACAGACCGTTAAGAGAGCGCAAAAGCGAAACTCTTTTGGGGCTTGCGGATGATCTGTTATCGTGCAGCGGCTATGATGAAATTTCGTTATCATCTCTTTCATCGAGCGATTATTCGGAGCTTGCTCCGCTTACGGGCGGATTATTGGATATGACGGAGAAAAAGAAAATAGGTCTGTCATTGCCGTCGTTAAGAATAGATAATTTTTCCATCGAGCTTATGAACAGAGTCCAGGCGGTAAGAAAATCGGGCATAACCTTTGCGCCGGAAGCGGGTACGCAAAGACTGAGGGACGTAATAAATAAAAATATTACCGAGGAAAACGTATTAAAATCGACCTCAATGCTGTTTAAGGGCGGATGGACAAACGTTAAGCTCTATTTTATGATAGGACTGCCTACAGAAACCGATGATGACATACGGGGTATTGCCGGGCTTTCGCAAAAGGTTTTGGACGAATACTTCAAGATCCCAAAGGAGGAGAGGGCAAAGAACATAAACGTTACCGTAAGTACGTCAAGCTTTGTTCCCAAGCCGTTCACCGCTTTCCAGTGGGAAAAGCAGGATAGCAGGGATATGATAATCAAAAAGCAGGACTTTTTGAAATCCGAAATAAAGTCAAGACGTATAAAATATAATTGGCACGATAACCGGACAAGCTACTTGGAGGGCGTTTTTGCAAGAGGCGACAGGCGGCTTTGCGAGGTTATTATAAAGGCTGTGGAAAAAGGCTGTCAGTTTGATTCGTGGGCGGATCATTTCAAGTTTGATACTTGGCTTGAGGCGTTTTCGGAATGTGGGATAGATCCCGATTTTTACAATATGCGTGTTAGAGCTTATGACGAGGTGCTTCCATGGGATCATATAGACATAGGCGTTACAAAGGAATTTCTTATGCGCGAGAACGAAAAAGCAAAGGCGGCAAAAACCACTCCGCATTGCAGAGAAAAATGTTCGGGTTGCGGCGTTGCGGCGTTTAAGGCGGGTGTTTGCTGTGAGTAATTATATTTTGAAATATTCAAGGGACGAAAGAGTAAAATACATTTCACATCTTGATTTTGTAAGGCTGTTTCACAGGACCGTAAGGCGTACAAGCCTGCAGTTTATGTTTTCGCAGGGCTTTAATCCGCACCCTATTATGACGGTTGCACAGCCCTTGTCGGTTGGCGTTACGGCGGACGGAGAATATATGAAGGTCGGCTTTGACGGGGAATATACCGAGAATGAGATAATGTCGACGCTTAATGAAAATTTACCGCTTGGGTATAAAATAATTGCGGTAAAGCAGATTTTTGCAAAGGAAATAGATCTTACAAAAATCGACAGGGCGGTCTACACCGTTGAGGCTGAAACAAATGACAGCCCGGATATTGACGCTTTTATGGCGAATAAAGAGCTTATTGTGCCAAAAAAAACGAAAAGCGGCGTAAAGGATTCAGATATACGCCCGCATATTTTCGGGCTTTCACAGCTTGATAAAAACAGTGAGTCGATGGTTTTAAAAATGACGGTATCGGCAGGAAACGATTACAATTTAAAGCCCGAAACCGTTATTGACGCCATAAAAAAGTATGAATGTGCGGATATCGGGTTTATAAAAATACACAGAAACGCACTTTTAGAGGGAGATAAGGACTTTCTTTGATATTTTTTACAAAAATCATTGAAATTTATCTCAAATTATGGTATTATATATACAATATTTGTTAAAGGAGTGAATACTGATGGGAATTGAACATCTCGGTATTGTGTCAAAAGATACGCTGCGGCTTAAAAATTGGTATCAGGAGCTTTTCGGCGGCGAGGTTGTTTACGATAACGGCAAGGGTACATATTTCCTTGCGTTTGAGGACAAGAGTATGATAGAGTTCGTTGCGGCAACCGCTGAAAAGCCTGCGGATGTTGAAAAATCGGCAGGTATACGCCATATTGCAATGGCGGTATCGTCTGAGGAGTTTGACAGGATAGTCCCTGTTTTAAAGGCTGATGACAGGATCGAGGAGGTACATGACGTATCCGAGAATGCAAAGGGTTTAAAGACATATTGGTTCAGGGATATTGACGGCAATTTTGCCCATCTTATCTACAGACCTGAACCGTTGGTATAAGTTTTCAAAAAAATATATAATATAAGAGGGAGGATTTTGAAAATGTCAAATATTTTCAGTCTTGAGGGCAAAATTGCTCTCATCACAGGTGCCTCATACGGCATCGGCTTCGGTATAGCGACGGCTATGCATAACGCAGGAGCTACTATCGTGTTTAACGATATCAAGCAGGAGTTTGTGGATAAGGGCTTGGCTGCTTACAAGGAAGCGGGTATCGACGCTCACGGCTATGTGTGCGACGTAACCGATGAAAATGCGGTAAATGAGATGGTTGCAAAGATAGAGAAGGAGGTGGGCGTTATTGATATCCTTGTAAACAATGCAGGTATCATAAAGCGTATCCCCATGTGCGATATGACTGCCGCTGAATTCAGACAGGTGATCGACGTTGATTTGAACGCTCCGTTCATCGTGTCAAAAGCGGTTATCCCGTCGATGATCAGAAAGGGACACGGTAAGATCATAAACATCTGCTCGATGATGTCCGAGCTTGGCCGTGAAACTGTATCGGCATATGCTGCCGCAAAAGGCGGTCTTAAGATGCTCACAAGAAATATTTGCGCTGAGTATGGCGCTGACAATATCCAGTGTAACGGTATTGGACCGGGGTATATCGCAACTCCGCAGACAGCACCGTTAAGAGAGACACAGGCAGACGGTTCAAGACATCCGTTTGACCAGTTCATTTGCAGCCGTACACCTGCAGGCCGTTGGTTAAATCCGGACGAGCTGGGCGGTCCTGCCGTATTCCTTGCGTCGGACGCATCAAATGCGGTAAACGGACATATCTTATATGTAGACGGCGGTATTCTTGCTTATATCGGAAAACAGCCGTAAAAATCATAAATAACCAAAGAGGCGATTTCACAGCGAAATCGCCTCTTTGTCAGTTTAAATATTCTCTTGGGTTTAAGCATTTATTGTCCTTGTACAGTTCAAAATGCAGGTGGGGAGCGGTCGTATTTTCACCCTTGCTTTTGCCGACTATCCCTATAACGTCACCCTCTTTTACATTTGTATCGGCTATAAGACCGTTTACATCGGATAACGAGCAGTATTTGCTTACATAGCCGTTATCGTGTGCGATAACTATATATTTACCCTTTTCGTCTTCAGATACAGCCGTAACTGTGCCGTCGCAAATTGCCGTAACGGAGCCTCCGTTATCAACCGCAATATCAATGCCGTTATGGGTACGCCAATCGCCAAGCGCGCTGTTATATACGGGATTGGCTGAATATTCGTCAAGTATTTCCCCGTTTGCCGGCATAATAAACGTGAGCACTTCTGCAGGAGCGGACGCCTCTATAGTAACCTCGTCAGAAATTCCCTCATCGTCCGTATCGGTTTTTTCTACATCCGTTTTATTGCTGCTTGCCGGCATAGATTCGGATTGAGGCTCTTTGACTATGCTGTCAGTTTTGGGCATTGGATTTGTGTTTTCGTAAACTAAGGACCGGCTTGTTTCTGTATTTGTGTTCTTTTCAGTCAGGTATCCCGCAACTCCTATTGCAATCACACAGCAGCAAAGTGCTATGTAAAATGCAGGAAGCCGTTTGGTTTGTTGTTCTTCTTTATTCATTTTGTTCACTCCTTGAAATATAGTGTATTTCTATTTTTTCCGTAATAAGCAAATTTATACATATATTTTAAAAAAACTATATATTGTGGTTGCATAAAATTGCATTATATGACAGTAAAACCACAGGATATAGTAGTTTTTGTTAAAAAAACTTAAAAAAGGACTATAAATTGTGTAAAAAAATTAAAAAAAGGTATTCACAAAATACAAAATATATAGTATAATAC
>CACZPW010000052.1 GCA_902783115.1 uncultured Ruminococcus sp.
ATGACCCACAACCCCCGTCCCCCCCCGGTCCACACTTTCATAGTTTAGAAATTTTTTATAAATAGTATCTTGCATTATAGAATAGTGTGTGATATGATGCATCTATCAGGCCGGACAAAACCGGAACAAAAAAAGCATCCAAAGAGGAGGTGCATCATGAACATACAGTTTAAAAAAGGCGCGCTCGAGCTCTGCGTTCTCTCGAAGCTGGCAGATTCGGACAGATACGGCTACGACCTCACAGAGGAGATCTCGTCGGACATGACTATCGCCACAGGAACGCTTTACCTCGTTCTCAAGCGTCTGAAAGATGAGGAATATGTGAGCACATACCTGCAGGAGTCCGAGAACGGGCCCGCCAGGAAATACTATCACCTGACAGACACCGGCAGACAATACCAGGAGGGACTCAAGGAAGAATGGAAGAACTTCGTCAGCGCGGTAAACAATATCATAGGGATCTAAGCGCGACGATCTCAGAAAACCTTTAAACGAATGAGATGAGTATCGATCGGGAGGTTCACTCAAGCGTAAAGTTTTCACAGGGCAGAAGGAACCTTCGACAGAAAGGAAGGAAAAGAACATGACAAAAGTTGAGTATATGGCACAGCTCAGGAGCGGTCTTTGCGGATTTGACAAAGAGATCCGTGACGAGATCATAAGTGATTATGAGGAGCATTTTGATGAGGGGATCGCACTCGGAAAGAGCGAGGACGAGATCTGCAAGGAGCTCGGAAGCGTAGAGGAGCTCATCAGTGAGCTTAAGGAGATCGGTAACAAGAAGAAGACATTTGACTTCTCTTCGATCGATTTCGATAAGTATGCCGAGAAGTTCGCAAAGACCCTCGGGAGCATCGGTGCGGCAGTTTACAGAGGAGCCGGAACAGTTGCCGATAAGGCTGACGGCGTCGTACAGGAAGCAACAGCTTTCGCCAAGATGGTAGCTAAGGGCTTTGAGGAGTCCATGGAAGCTCATAAGGCTGAGACGGCTGAGAAGCCCACTGACAGCGAGGGCAGTGAAAAGTAAGCTTATTTCTTGAATTGCGCGGTATATGATCGGCCGTAAGGCCGGCAGGAAAGGAACTCCGAAAGGGGTTCCTTCCCTTCTCTGGACGTGAATAGCGGCGTCGTTTCTATGCGGATTACTAGTAATGTGCTATTTTATCGTTCAATTCAAAATCAGCCATTATAAGCATTTCTGTTCCGCTTTTCCAAACAGTTTTTACGAGTCTGTATTTTCCGGGGGGGAAGAGAACCATAGTAGTTGCTCCAATCAATATCAAAAGAGATTTCTTCTCCCTTCTTCAGTCTTTGCTTTCCCAGATAGTATAATAGATTGATGGATGTTTCGCGTCTTGACCATTCAGAGTTGAGATACTCTTCTACATGATAATTGTTACCGATCAATATTGGAGCAGTATCGATGTTTTTAATAGAAACAGATAAACCATTATCAGAAAGAGACTCCGCATTAACAGAAACCTCGATCAAAGGGGCTTCGGATAGGCTAATGTTATTAAAACGCTGAATATCATCTGCTTCGTTTTGCATTGCCAAGATGCTACCGGAGTGCATTAATAACATTATTTTGTCTCTGATTGGTTCTCGTTCATAAAAGTATAAGGTGTCTTTGATTCCAAATTCATAGTCAGTAAACCTTATTCTCATTTTATACTCTGGACCATAGACTTCGCCATCTATGCTGATGGCGAAGTCACTGGTTACATTGCCTAATGCAATATGCCAATCGCCCACACCATCTGATTGTTTTAATTCTTGTTCAGAGGGGTGATGCTCTTTTATTATGCAGTTTCGTATCAAATCTAACAGGGCTGCAACTGTCGCCGGGTCTTCTACTATCCAGAATGTGTCGTTCGAACCTTCGCAAGTAGCTTTTTCAACGGAATTCAGACGTTTCCAAAACGAACCATTGAAACTCTCTTGTTGATCAATCCCTTGATGAGGTAATAATATGCAGATAAACATGATTGTTATCAATATAAAACAACATGTTTTTAATACGATTGTTTGAATCTTATTATTCCTCATTTAACACTTCCTTTAATGCTGCTAAAGTTGAGCAATACGGTAATTATGTTTAATCCGATTGTACAGGTATTAATATCCTTCGCTTCATACGGCTTCTCCTTTCAGATGTATATAATAAAATAAGTGGGGAGTAAAGTCGGGTTGATAATATCAGAAAAATGCCAGATAAATAATCCCCAGACTAGAATACCCTACATTCCTTATTGTATCATAAAACAGAGAAAAAACAAGAAAACTACCATTCCAGGGGTTGACCGCAATA
>CACZPW010000053.1 GCA_902783115.1 uncultured Ruminococcus sp.
AAAGCAAGGTGGGCGGATAAAAAAACAGGTAAGTCCCGGGAGGTCTGGGGCAGAGCTATGGGCTGGTATGTAACGGCGATAGTTGATATCCTTGACTATCTACCAAAAGAGCATACGGGCAGGGCAAGACTTATACATATTTTAGCCGACACGCTGTTGGCGATATCAAAGTATCAGAGCAAAGAGGACGGACGCTGGTACGAGGTTACGGATAAGCCCGAAGAAGCGGGGAATTGGCTTGAAAATTCCTCATCCTGCCTTTTTGTATACGCCATATCAAAGGCGGTAAGAAAGGGCTATATAGATAAAGGCTTTAAGGAAGTCGCAAAAAAAGGCTATGAAGGAATAATAAATTCATTGAAATACGATAATGACGGCACGTTACTCATTGGCGATATATGCGTGGGTACCTGTATCGACGAGGGTACCTATGAGCATTATATAAGCCGTGACGTGTGTGTAAACGATCTGCACGGAAGCGGAGCTTTTGCGATAATGTGCGGAGAATACGAGGAATAAGGGAGGGATGGTAAAATGCGTAAAGGAATAACAAAGGCTGCGGCAGGAGCATTGAGTCTGTGTATGGCGGCGGCACTTAATATTGCGTTGCCCGTTTCATCAAGCGCGGAGTTCACTCCGGTTACAGAAACCTTTGAGGAGGCCGTATCGGGCGTGTTGCCTGCTCAGTATAAGGCTAATTTTACGGACGGTACCGTTTCGGTAGAAAGCTATCTTGGAAGTAAGTGCATTGTTGTTTCAAAGGATAACGATGGCGTAATGAGTACGCTCAAAAGACCGTTTTCAAGGATAAGCGACGTGGGCGCGGAGTTTAAATTTGATTTTTCACAGCAGTCTGTAAAGAGTAACGGAACAACGGTGTTTGCCCTGCTTAGCGGAAGCAGCGAAATACTCAAAATCGAAACGAATGCAGGGAATATAAGCTATAAAAACAGTGACGGCACGCATGAGGTGCTTGTCCCGTCATATCAGGCGAACAGGTGGTATTCGTTTACCGTGAATGCGGATCTTGCAAAGGGCAGCGTAACGGTTGTTGTCGATACAAAAAAGGTTTTGTTAAACAAACCGTTTACAAGTGCGGCAAGCTACTGTGACGCGATATGCTTCTATACCAAAAGCTCTCCCGGATTTGCGGTCGACAATATTGAGATAAGAACGCTCAATAAGCCCGATAAGATCACAATAGACGGAAGCAATAAGGCTACCGTTCCGATAAGCGGAGAAAACATTTACGAGTACGCCGCAACGGTTTTTGACGATTACGGCGCGCAAAGTAATGATGAGGTCGTATGGGATATAAGTCCTGCCGGAGTAAGCGGCATAACCTTTACAAGCGAGGGTAATACGGCAAAGCTTCTTGTTTCGGAGGATACGGCGTATAACGGCATTTTAAAGCTCAGTGCCGCCCTTGCCGAAAACCCCGCCATAAAGAAAACCGCAGACATAATGCTTGTCGATTCTATCATCTCAAAAATCGAGATTAAGGGCGAGCCAAAGCTTGCCTACGGACTTAAGGACAGAAACACCTTCAAATACAAGTACAGTATGTACGACCAATACGGCTTAGAGCAGCGCAGGGAGCCTGCGATAATGAAGATAAAGGAAATTTGTCCCGAGGTAAGCCTTGATGAGGACGGGACGTTGACGGTTTTATCACCCATACAGGGTGAAAAGCACATAACCCTTGTTGTCTATTACGCGGCCGACAAGAGTGTGAAGGCGGAAAAGAAGCTTGCTCTTATGGATCTTGAAACCTATAAAAACGATCAGGCGAGAATGAATATCCTGTGTGATGCGATAGAGAATGTTATGGACTATGCAAAGGATATTTACGGCGGTACTCCGCTTCTTGCATCTAACATCGATCTGCATACGGGGCAGTCGCCTGTTTATGTAAGTATGACAAACGGCACAAAATCCGTTATGTCAAATCTGGCGCAGGATTCGGTTTTATTCAGAGCGTTTGACGCAGCGGCGGCGCTGACGGGCAGAACCGATTTTTCGGATAAGGTGGACGAGATATATCAGTGGTATCTTGACTACGGTATAGATGAGTATAATATGGGCAAATGGGGCGGACACACGTATATAAACCTGCTTACCTCCGACAGATTCGGCTGTGAGGGCAACGAGAATACCCATGAGCTTAAAAATACGGCATTTTATATGGACCCGTTTTTCAGACTCGATCCCGACAGAGCGTACTCATTGGTAAAAACCATATGGGGCGGTCATATAGGCTCGGAGGAACGGTGGAAGGATCTTATCGCCAACAGACACGCATTTGTGGATAATTCAAGAGGTCCGCAGATTGCCAAAAGCACGGCATTCTGGGATATTCCCGATATTTTTGACGATTCAAACACGGAATGGGTAAGAGACAGCCAGGAACAGCCGTTCAGGGCTATAGGCGATGATTTATCAACTGTTGCTGCAATAGCATATAAGGAAACGGGCGATGAATTGGCAAAAACATGGGCGTACAGAATACTTAACTGCTACTATAAGCGGCGCAATCCCAATACGGGTATAATTCCCAATATGTACGCAACGGGCAGAAATGCAAAGGGGGGTTTAAATCCCGATGCGGAGGATCCGGACTGGTGGAAAAAGACTCACTTTAGTGGCGACACTATCTCATCGGTAAAGTACGGCGACAGATTTTTCAATCAGTTTGCAACCGATCTGGTTAAACAGGGATTTTACGATTCTTCGGTACTTGCAGAAAATGACACAAGACTTACCGAGGGTAATTACTTTAATAATTCCGACCAGTTCGGAACGCCGATAATACACGACTTGCAGATAGCAAAGGCTTTGGGCGAGGATTCATACGAGGCGCAGGAGATAAAAAGGCTTCAGACAATAAATCTTGCTGCGTACATTAAATACGCATGGGTAAAGAATACCAACAAGGTAAGACCGATAATGGCTGACGGAACAAGCCTTGTCGGATTTAAGCCAAAGAGAAACGGATTTTTCGGTAACTATTACGACCTTGGCGGAACAATGGGATATACCTCGATAAATACTGATGTTTTCCCGTCGGCGTGTGCCTGCTATGATATAGCAAAGCATGACAAGGCACTTTCGGAGCAGGCGGGTATACTCTGGAAATATCTCCAGTTTTTCTCCAAATACTACGGACTGGGAAAGCTTGGCGAAAATGATATAGGTGACAGGGGCATGGAGCTCAATTATGCAACTACAGCATCCTCGCCACTGTTGCTTATGGCGGTTACAGATCTTTATTACTCCACGGAAAATACCGAATTTTTAACCCTTGCAAGAAGAATTGCAGAAAATATGATTTCTACATATTACAGGTACGGAATTTTTGTGGCACAGTCAAATACGGGTATATTGCCGTCACAGTACTATGCAATAAAGACAGGCGCACAGAATGCGGATAAATATTATTCACTTTGCTATCTTGAAGCGGCTATAAGAGGGGATAAGGATTTGATCCCCGAATACTATCCGTTCAGTGCCTTTGTGGAAGGATATTTTGAGTACAACTATGATCATAAGATACAGAGGACTTATATAGACCAAACGACGGATAAGGATAAATATAATCCGGTAGAGGCAGAGGATCTGATAATTGATGATGTTATATATCTAAAGCCGGGTGAAACGAAAAAGCTTGAATATCAGTTACTGCCCGATGATGTTACCAGCAAGTCCATTGTCTGTGAAAGCGAGGACAAGAGTGTGGTGCGTGTAAACAAGGACACTGTAAGCCTTGTAGGTGTACGGGAAGGAACGGCAAATCTTATTGTTTGCTCAAACGAGTTCAATATTATTAAAAATGTCAAGGTAATAGTAACAAAGGAGGTTCCAAATGAAGAGGATAACTAAAATACTCATTATTTTAAGCGTCTTGTGCGTTTTGTGTAAAACCGCCGTATATGCCGACGATATAGACGGCTATAAGTACGAGCAGGACGCAAGGCTCATTATCGGAATGGGAATAATGACCGGTTATGATGATGGGACTTTCAGACCCGATAATCAAATAACAAGGGCGGAGTTTGTAACACTGCTGATGCGAACTCTTGGCTGGGATGGCGAAAGCTCTTTCGGAAGTGAAAAAATATTTTCCGATATGGACGGACACTGGGCAAATCCGTATGTGAACCAGGCAAATGCAATAAAGGTTGCAAACGGTAACGGTGACGGAACCTTTGATCCCAATGCACAGGTTTCCCACCGCCAGGCGATAACATTCTTGGCAAATGCCATGGGCTATGATGAGATTGCCCAAAAGCGCGGCGGATACCCCGATGGGTATATTGCGGTAGGAACAGAGATAGGACTTTCAAAGGGCATAACTGCCGCATACGACGCACCGCTTACAAGAGGCGAGGTAACAAAAATTTTAAGCAACGCCTTAGACGCCGAAACGGTTGAAATGGCATACACCAAAAACGGAGTATCATATGAAAAGGGTGACACACTTTTAAAGTGCATAGGCTATACCGTATATAAGGGGACGGTGACCTCCGCATGGGGCGCAAGCTTAGACGGGGAAAAGGTTTCAAACAAATACCGTATCTTCTTGAACGGGCAAAGATATCAGACAAGCTTTGCCGACGGTATAAAGTACCTCGGAATGAAGGTGGACGCGTATGTTTATGACGCGGAAGGCGACGAGGAGGAAATACGCTATCTTAAAGTCAATAACAGGAGTCAGGAGATTTCCCTTGACGCCGAGGATATAGACGAGGTGAATTTAGGCACAAACATAAAATACACGGTCGATGATAAACAGCGCACCATACGTATAAATTCTTCGTTCATTGTTTTAAAGAACGGCGATATGATGACGTCCTCACAGATAAACAAGGCAATGTTTGACCTTGAGGACGGCAGAGTCGACTTTAAGGACGTTGACGGGGACAATACCTACGACCTTGCCATGATATGGAGCAGGGAGGAATATGTGGTAAGCCGCACAGTAAACGGTAAGATATACTGTGAATACAATAAGCTTTTGGACTTTTCGGATATCGGCGACGATATTGAGCTTAGTGTGATTTATGACGGAAAAATCGTTTCCTTTGACAGCATAAAGCGCGGCGACGTTCTTGCCGTTTCAAAAAATGCCGGCGAAACGAGAGTACGCATAGAGATAACAAGGGATAAAAAATACGGCGAAATAACAGGCGAGGGTGAGCGCAACAAAAACAGCAAAAACGAAAAGTATTTCAATATCAATGCAGACGGGCGTAATGAGGAATATATATTCTCGTATGTCTACAACGCCGAATACACCGATGATCACAGCTATTTTACAAAGCCCGAGATAGGCGATACCGGTGTAATGTACTTAAACTCAAAGGGGCAGATCGCCGCATTTTATGTGGGAGCGGAGCTTGATACTGATACCGAGGATGTAACAGGCGGCGAGAAGAGAAATTCGGCATATAAATACGGATACTTAAAGAGCATCACCATAAGGGAATCCGATGATACGCTCAGCGTTAAGATACTTACACTGGATAATGTGTTTGAGAAATTTGCGGTCAGTGGAAAGCTAAGGCTCGGCGCATATGAGGACGGCTCATATTCGGTAAGGAAAAAGGATGTTGTAAAGGTTGCACAGGAGTATGCGGACGTAAACCCGCAGCTTGTAAAATACCTCTTGGACAGTGACGGAAAGCTTACGGAGCTTTGCCTTTCTCAAAACGGTGCAAATACAAGCGTGTGGGGCGCGTCAGAGAGCGTTAAAACCCGTGAGTTTGCAAATTTCCAGCTTGAACAGCAGTATGTGGTAGACTCAACAACAGCCTGCTTCTATATTCCCACCTCCAGTGATGAAGATGCGTGGAAAGCGTCAAAGGCGGTAACTATGCTGAAGAGCGGAAGCTCGTACAGAGTATCGCTCTATGACATAATGGACGGTAATGTCGGTATCGTACTCTACACTCCGACTCTTGCGACAACAAGATATAAATATATACTCGATTATGTAAATTCTCCCGTTATGCTTGTTGATGATATTTCGCAAAAATACGATGAGGAGGAGGGTACGAACGTAAAGGTCGTATCAGGCTGGCAAAGCGGAGAGTATGTGGAGGTTGCCGTTTCAAACACGCTTGAAAACAACTCCGATAATATCTCTAACCTCAGAAAAGGAATGCTTATACAGTATTTAATGAATTCCGAAATGCGTTCCTTTGCCATCAACACCGATAAGTCGGAGGAAATGATACTGTTTAATTCAATATGCGATTTTGAAAATATAGGCGATGACTTTATTATGTGGGATTATGCCTCATTGACGGATAATAACGCAAGAATAAAGGTATATAAGGGCACAATCGACTATATTGACAACGATAATTTCTATGTAACCATTGACGGTGATGTGTATGTTGCGTCCATACACGGCGGAACAACGATAATGAGATACAAGCATGATGCAAGAAGTCTTGAAAAAGCGGATATCGAAGACATCTCGGTAGGAAGCAGCGTTGTTGTAAGGCAGAGGTATAACAATACCAGAGATGTATTCATATTGGAATAGGAGGGCAGTTATGAAAGCAAACAGAATAACGGCTTTTGCACTTTGCCTTACGATCCTTTGCCCGTATACGCTGCCAAAAAGCGTATACGCCGAAGATAACGCCTATACTGTTGACATAGAGAATGCCACATATTATGTGGACAGCTTTGACGGTGATACCCTGCCCGCTACAACGGGCAGCGGCAAGGCCGAAATTGCCATAGACGCATCCGACCATATACGGGTCCTGGAGCTTTCGGGCGAGGTTGAGGCGCATTACGCAATTCCGGGTAACACCATGCTGTGGGACGGAGTGAGCGTGTCTGCGGCATTTTCGGGCGACGGCAGCGAGGAAGATCCGTTCCTTATCAGGGACGGCGCCGATATGAAGCTTTTACAGGAAAGCGTGAACGGCGGAAACACGTATCAGGGCAAATACTTTAAGCTTCTTAACAATATCGACCTGTCAAATTACGAATGGGAGCCGATAGGAAACGTAAACTATCCCTTCAGCGGTAATTTTGACGGTAATTACAACAAAGTAATAAACGTTTCAAGGCATGAGCTTTACAGCACCAATAAATTTATCGGATTTTTCGGAAAAGTGACCGGAAACATAAGTAATTTCGGTGTGGAAAACGTTGAGTATATTATTGAAAACAGCAGCACAAACACTATAGGCAGTGCGGGCGGACTTGTCGGAAATTTCCAGGGTACGATAGATAACTGCTATGCAAGAAACGTAAAAATAGGCAATACCTCGGAAAATAAAAGCATTGATATGACAGGCGGCCTTGTGGGTACCGTACTTGCAGGCTCGACCGTGCAAAATTCGTATGTTGTCGATTTTACATATCAGGCGGACTATGTTGCGTCATCTGATAAGATGGGCTGTCTTGGCGGATATTTAAAGAGCAATGACGATAAAATATACGTATATAACTGTTATACTGCAGGGAAATTTGCTCCCGATTCAAAATTAGCCAATTATTATGCCGTATGTGCGGTAGAGCGCAGTGCCAACATAAAGAGCGGCAACAATTACTGCGCTCACGGCTTAGAAACGCATAAGACAACGCTTACTCAGGTAGAGCCGAAGTACGAGACTGTAAATGCGGAAAAGATGAAAACGCTTGCCGAAAGTCTTGGCGAAAACTTTAAAGATGATACAAGCAAGCTTATAAATAAGGGTTATCCGTATCATAAGCAGGAAGCGTCAGCTCTGCCCGATGAAGTGGAAATAAGGTTTGATATTGATTTTGGCACATCTGATGATATAGGTGTGAAGATCATAAATAAGGACGATGCTGTATGTGTTGATGAAACGGTGTCAAACAGCTATGGCGGCGGTTGGCACAGCGTTTCAATAGACCTTAACGGCGAAAAATATACCCTAAGCGTTGATGATAAGCCCATAAGGCAGGCAAATCTGTCTGCCGCCGTGGGACACAGCGAAATAGTCTTTACACAAAAGGACGGAGCGATTTGTAAAATCGACGATATTTCCATAAATAAGGACTATACCGAAGTGCTTTTGAAGGTTGCGGACGATTTTATGAAAATATTTATGGACGAGGTCGATATTGATAACGTTACAGATGATATAAGCTTTATCGAGGGCTTTAACGGATATAAGCTTAACTGGTCAACCTCAAACGACAAGGTAGTACGGGAAAACGGCGAGGTAATAAGACATGCCGTTGATCTTCCAGCCACTCTTACCGTAAGCTATGACGGTATTTCAACGGCGGGAGTCGTAAAGCCGACGGCAGCTGTGACCTTTGATATCACTGTCAAGGCAAAGGATCAGGTGACGGACGAGGAAAAGGTAAGTGATGTTATCGACTACTATCTTACCGATGATATTCTTACCGATGAACCGTTGGACGCTGTTACGGGCAATTTAAAACAGCTGCCTGCCGAATACGAGGGAGTTTCGATAAGCTGGTTATCGGGTAATCCCGATGTGATTTCAGATGACGGAACGGTAACGCTTCCCGAAACGGACAATGTTGATGCGGAGGTAACCCTTACCGCAACAGTGAGCAGTAACGATATTTCAAAGACGCTTACCTTTGAAATCACGGTGCTTGCGCCGCTTTCGGATGAAACAAAGCTTATAAGAGCCATTGACGGTTTGGGCTATAACAGGTTAACGGCAGAGGATATAAATGCAATAACGAGAAATATAACCCTGCCAAGATACGGGCTTTACGATTCTAATATCACCTGGGAATCGAGCAATAAAGCGGTGATCTCGGATGACGGAACGGTAACAAGAGCCGATAAGGACACATTTGTGGAGCTTACCGCCTCATTTGAGATAAATTCTACGGTTAAGACAAAGACGTATTTCTTTAACGTGCTTATGTCCGAGGCAGACTGCATAAAAGAGGATCTGGACGTATTGGATATACCCTCACAGGCAACGGAGAGCTTTACCCTGCCCTTAAAGGGCGCTGTTCATTCATCAGCAATAAGCTGGGTATCGGATAATGCCTGTATAGAAATAGAAAACGGAATAGCGAAGGTAACAAGACCCGAAAATAATGAGAGTAACCAGAATGTAATACTTACGGCGACAGCCGTATACGGCGAGGCAAAGCTTGTAAAGGAATATACCGTTACGGTTTTAAAATCGGAAAGCGATACGGTTCTTGTAAACGGGGTCTACGATGACATCACATGGAATAGCCTTTCGGCGGAGGCGATGGATAACGTAACGGAAAACCTGTCGTTAAGATCTCAATACGATAACGGCGTGAGTGTAGCATGGTCAAGCGACCCGGCGGGTATTATTACAAAAAACGGCGTGGTTTTAAGACCGAACCTTTCAGACGGCGATAAGAACGTAAGACTTACTGCCGATATCACAAAAAACAATGTAAGCAGAACAAAGTCCTTTGACTTAACGGTAAAACCGTTTTTATCGAATGAAGAGGCTATTAAAAAAGCTGCGCGGGAGCTTGTATTTTCGGAGCTTTCCGCATGGCCGATAGACTGCGTTGAGGAGGATATTGACCTGCCGGTAAGCTGGAGATACGGCACAAGCATAGCATGGTCATCAAGCGAAGAGGACGTAATAACGGTGTCGGCGGCGGATATGAAGGGGTATATACATACTCCCGAATTCGGAGCGGAAAACAAATCCGTCAAGCTCACCGCCAAAATTTCACTTGGGGAGCTTACAAAAACGAAGGAATTTCTTGTCACGCTGGCGGAGCCGGACATGGATAAAGAGGTATTTTTCCTTGATATGGAAAAATATGACATAGGTGAGCTTACAAAGAGGGATAACATAACCATAAACAAGGCGTATGTGGGAACGTCAATAGTCGAAGATCCCAAAAACCCGGAAAATAAGGTAATGCGGCTTTATAAGGACGCAACCTATCAGCCATCGGCTCAGAAGGGAACGCAGATAGCGACTATAGGCGAAAAATCGGGCTTGTTTGAGGTATCGCTCAGAATGATGGTCGAGAAGCTTTATGACAAAAACTTCTGTATTTTCGGAGTGTGCGGCACAGGCGAGGAGATAAAAGTCAATGTTGTAAAGAAGGACGACGGAGTAACGGTAGCGGGTGTTCTGATACCGTACAATGAATGGGCGGATATAAAAATCGTATTCAATACCATAGAAAAGACGTATTGGGTATATGTAAACAATGAACTTATCAAACAATATGACTTTTCGTATAAGGTATCAAAAGCGGCGTCAAAGGCCAATTTTTCGAGATTTTATTTTGACTTTGTATTCAATTCGGCGGGCGGAGAACACATTGTCTACATAGACGATATGAAATTTATCAAGAAAATTTCGTGTAAGGGAACGCTGTCCGAGGCGGCGGAACTGTTTGAATCGAAATTCCTTGCCGCACAGGATATAAGTGATATAAAGGGCGATCTGTTCATACCCGAAATTTCGCTTAACGAAACAACGGTAGAGACAAAAAGCTCCGATACCGATTATGTAGCTGACGACGGTAAGGTAACAATGCCGGCGGACGGAGATAAAAATATAGCATTCAGCG
>CACZPW010000054.1 GCA_902783115.1 uncultured Ruminococcus sp.
GCGTTGTCCGCTTTGAGCTGACCACTCCTCAAAGCCTGACATCATAATTTAGTGGTAAATGTGAACAGATGCTCGTTTTCGGCGTCTGTCATAACTTAAGAAAACTACTGTAGCTTTTACTTTGGTTGTGGAGATAAGCTGCGGGAAATTCAAACATAACCTGCACCCGGAGAAACACCTGTGAACTTGTTTTCGGACGGGAGTTCGATTCTCCCCAGCTCCACCAAAAATCGGCAAGGTTCGTAAGAAGCTTGCCGATTTTTAAAGTAATAAGTAATAGTGAAGAAGGAAGAGGTGAGGTGCAAAATCGCTTTAAGCGATTTTGTTTGAATAATTGCATCAAAACCGTTCGGCTTTTCCAAAACAAAAATCCCATCGCAATATGGGATTTTTTGTTTTGTATAATTCATTTTTAACTATTCATTATTCACCATTCATCTATTTCAACAATTTTTTTGTAATGAATATTGAAGCCGCTTCGCTGATGAAAAATCGAAATTGCTATAAAAAACAGTTTCTTAGCCCCTACCGCTTTGAATGTCTGTATCTTTCTCTGTCATTGATTTTCATTCTCTTTTCAAAGTTTCTGTGTTCTTCCGTTCTTCTGTGCTGTTTTGCCTTATATATCTCGTTATCGGGCGCGGGCTTGAATATGCCTATCTTTTTCTTCATCATATAGATACAGCATATCCCCGCCAACGCAAGAAGCGCAAGCACCGACGCTACAATGGGCGCAGCCTTTGAAATGCTTTTTTTCTCGTTATCAAGCATCGGATCGGGTGTTTGCGGGATCTGCGGTCCCACAGGAACAGCCGGACCTACAAGCGCCGGACGTTCCGTAGGCTTCGGCGTAGGCGTAGGAATGAAGGTCGGCGAGGCTTTGGGCGATGCCTTTGGTGTTGTTTTCACCTTAGGCGTTGCTGCCGGCCTTATGGTTGCTGATGAAGGTCTTATGGTTGCCGCAGCCCTTGCTGTTGTCCTTGCAGCGGGCGCAGGAGTAACTCTTGCCGTAGTCGTACCCGGTCTTTGCGTAACAGTAGCCTGAGCCGGATTTAAGCCCAGATCTCCGCCTTTTTTGAAATTAAAGAATGAGCCGAGATCGTTATCCTTTCTCAGATGGCTTACCAATGCGCAAAGCGCATATCCCGTTGCCGTTTTATCCGATTGATTGTAATCCTCCGAAAAGCCTCCGTCGGCGTTACGGTAAGTTAAAAGCCCGTCCATAACGGTATTTTTGTTTTTTATTAACCTCTCATCGTCAACTCCGATAGAATCCATAGCCATCGACACTAAGGCGGTAGCCTTTAACGAATAAAACTCGCCCTCCCCGCTTTGAACGTCCGAAAGGTAATTAACCGCATTCCATATAGCGTTTCCGCAGGACATTGATTTGCTTGTTCCGTTATCGGATATTATATATTCCACCGAATTATTATACGGCGCAAGAGCGATTATGGCAGCTGCAGTCTTTTCGGTATCGCCGAAGCTTCCGTTGCTCTCCTGATAGCTGAGAATCGAGCGGATAAGCTCATCCCTCGTATAGCGTGACCAGCCTGCGGGGGTTTTAAAATCACCGGAATTCAAAGTTATCAATGCGCCCGAAAAATCATCAACGCCGCCCGCGCCGAGAGGCACTTCATCGCTTCTGTAATAGCTTGAAAGCGAAACAATATCCTTATCGCCTATATATTCGCTATCGCCGCCCGAAGCCAATACCGCCAATGCGGTACGCTGGATTTCCGATACGTCGGTAGCCTGCGTAAATTCAACCGCTTTTTTCTCCAAGCCCGCAAGGTATGAATTATAGTCATAATTAAGCCCCGCCCTGCTCATTGCGATAACCGTAAGATCCGCGCCGATGCTTCCTATGTTATTTAGAGGCTTTGCAGCTGAATTTGTCCAGTCTATTGCCGATAATATATCGCTTTTTATTTCGTCATTTGTATATGCCGCATTTACCTGAAACGATGTTCCGATTCCTATAAAAATCATAAGCGAGCATATAAATGCCGTTAATCTTCTCATGTTTACGTAAACCACCTTTGTATCTCTGATATTACTTAATTTTATATTATACCACACTTCAATGTATATTTTCAACCACTAAAGCTTATTTTTTTAATTAAATTTGTATTGTATTGGCAAATACGATTAAATTAGGTTAAATTTTGCCAGTTAATGACAAACCGATCAAGGATTTTTATACATAAAAAAATCCCGCAAACCGTTTGGTTGTGGGATTTTTGAGTGTTTGTAATCGTAATTTTATCTCTTTGAGAACTGTGGTGCTCTTCTTGCAGCCTTCAAGCCGTATTTCTTTCTTTCCTTCATTCTTGAATCTCTTGTTAAGAAGCCTGCCTTTTTAAGGTCTGCACGATATGCGTCTGTATCAACCTCAAGCAATGCTCTTGAGATACCGTGACGGATAGCGCCTGCCTGACCTGTGAAACCGCCGCCCTCTACTTTAACGATTACA
>CACZPW010000055.1 GCA_902783115.1 uncultured Ruminococcus sp.
TTCCGCCGCCGATCGAAATATCGTCCAAAAGTGATTTCTTGCTGTCGTTGAAAATGATGTTGCAATCGAATTTTGTGGCGGAAAAAGCGCCTCTTTCAATTGTTGTCAAAGAGTCGGACAGGGTAAACGTGCCGCTTAGCCAGCAGTTCATGAACGCGCCCTCGTCGATTCTTGTCACGCTGTCGGGAATCGTAAGGTCTTCCAGAGCGAAGCAGTTTTTGAAGGCGTATTTGCATATTCTTGTTACGCTTGAAGGAATGGTTACGGATTCCAGATTACTGCATCCGTAAAAGGCATAGTTGCCGATGTCCTTTACGCCGTCTTCGATAACAACGGAGGTTATCTCGCTTCGCAGACCGTACCACGGAACGATTTCCGGCTCGCCCCATTTTACCATATTGCCGTAAAACTGCTCGTTGCCGATCATTGAAGAATCCGGATTTGCGCGGATGGTGAGCGTGCCGCTGTTTAATTCCCACGAAAGACCGAAATATATGTCACCGCCTTGGACATAATGGATATTTTCACAGTAAATCAACGGATCATTTCCATAGATTGAAAGTTGGTTTTTCCCCAAATAACTATCTATATCTATTTTTTTCCATTGCTCGACAGTTCCCCCATAATATACATCGGTCAGCGATTCATCGCTGTGAAATGCACACTCGCCTATTTGTTTCACACTTGCAGGAAGCCTCAATGTAGTTAAACGATCACAAGAGATAAAAGCATCCTCATCAATATGCTCGCAATTTCCTCCGATGGTGACAGATTTAAGCGTTGACAAAAAAGGGTAACAACTAAATGCTTCTTTGCCAATATTACCATACAACTCTATGTCTTCCAATCCTGTACAACGAGAAAAAGCATATTCACCTATCGAAAGGCAACTTGAAGGGATTTTGACAGATTTAAGTCCGTAACAGAGATCAAAAGCGTATCTACCAATAGATTTGAGATTTTTAGAAAAATTTATATTAGTAAGACGCGTACAGCTTTCAAATGCGAAGTCACCTATTTTGGTTACACTATCCGCCATTGTGACAGTTTTTAAGCTCGGAAAATACTTAAAACTCGCCCACGCGATTTCAGTCACACCATTTTCAATTATAATGTGCTTTACATCTTCACGAACATCTTCATCTCCAGTGCAATTTTGGTAGCCATACAGCGAGCCGATTCCCGATAACGTCAGTGTTCGTGTACCTTCGTCATAATACCAATCAACCCAAGGACCGGCTTGCCCTGAAGTTGCGGCATACGAAACAGCCGGGAAAGCCGAAAGCAGTCCCACAAGCATTGTAAGTGTCACGATAAGGCTTAAAATCCTTTTTTTCATTCGCAATCCTCCTTTTTTTGCTGAATTAAATATATGAATATTTTAACATAATATCTTAATTTTAGCAATTGTTTTCATTAAAATTCCTTATAATTATCCGGTCTGTAGTCAGAATATGCAAGGTAGCATTCTTTTTTATTAAGCATACTTGCGGGCAATCTCCAGGGTTTTCCGTAATAAAATTCGTCCGCAACAAGCTCGCCGTCGGCATACATCTGCATAACGTCACACAAAGGCACATCAATTTCCACAAAGCCCTGCGCTCCCGATACCTCTACCTTTTTCCAGTATGCTTTTCTTCCGCCGCCGTAGTTTAATTCATACGCATACGGTATATCAAAACCGGGCTTTTCACAGTCGTAAACCTTTATCTGAGGCTTATCATACGGCAGATTGACGGATATTTCATCAAAGTCAGTACCGTTAAAAAGCTTATAGCTGTATGGTAAATTCTCAACCGATAAAATATCAGCTCCGTCAAAATACAGATCGCAGCCATTTCCGATATAAAGCTTATTATCAAGCTTTCTTGCAAATCTTGCCTCATCAAACGAAAGCGTTATTATATCCTTTAAGCCATCGTCTGAAATTTTATAGCAAGCCTTTATTCCCGGTATCTCAACAAAGAAATATTTATCCCCAACCTTACATAAAGGCTGTGCCGTTGCATATTCAAGATTATGACCGTTTATATCCATATTAAACGGCATAAAGAACGAAATATCCCCGCAAACGTCGATTTTGGGGAATTTTACAATGCCCGTATCTATAATAACGCTTCTGTTGTCCTCTAAGCTCCGAAGTCTTTGGTAATGGTTTATAAATACAAAGCCGCCCTTACCGTCTGTTCTCATTCCGTATCTTAACGATTTTGTATCATTTGCCGATACCTCGCATTTTGAATCGACCGCCTCCATAGGTGCAATAATATCCCCAAAATCATTTACAAACATGTGTATGAGGTTAAGAAGCCTATACTGTTCCCTTATCTCGCCGAATTGCGATATGGGCGCCTGGAAATCATACGATAAAATGGGATAATCGTTCGGATAGCCCGTTAAAGTACATTCCTGTAGGGTTGAATACTTTCCTATCTTGTTTGTGCCGCCGTGATACATATAGTAGCCTATCAGATTATTGCCCACGCCAAGCTTTACAAGCGACAGTGCATATATATCCATACCGTTTATTATATAGCGCCTGTGATGCGTGCCGTGAAGACCTCCGCCAAGCTCGCAGGTGGCAAACGGATAATTCTCATACGGCAGCTGCCAGCCGTCATCGGCAATTTGACTTATCTGATCCTTACCGATGGCGCTGTCATTACGCATCTGATTGAATACATAGTGCGACGACGGCATAAGTTCTTTGATGCTTGCCTCCCACGGTGCGTCGCAGTAGCCGCCGAATACCGGCACTACCTCATCAACGGGTATCCTTGCGCCTGCGGCGCTGTTCCAGCCCGTTACGGTATATAACGGTGCGTCCATACCGACCTTAAGTGCAAGCTCCTTTAATCTTAAAAGATGCTCCGCATCCTCTGTAAGCTCATTTTCTATCTGAACGCCGACAATAGGACCGCCGTCCTTATAAAAAAGTCCCTTTACCTCGTCCGAAATCGCACTGTACCATTTTTTTGCGTATTCTAAATACCCGGGATCGTTACAGCGTACCGGGAACGGCTTTTTTAAAATCCAATCGGGCAGACCGCCGTTTCTTACCTCTCCGTGACACCAAGGTCCGATCCTTATGATCACGTCAAGTCCTGCCCTCTTGCAGTCAAGAATAAAGCTTCTGATATCAAGATCGCCCTCAAAGCTTATGCTTCCCTCTGTTTCTTCATGGTATATCCATATGATATATGTAGATACTAAGGTTATACCGCCCGCACGCATTTTAGAAAGCTCCTCATACCAATTTTCCCTGCTATCCCTCGAAAAATGGTACTCGCCCATAACCCATATACAAGGCTTGTTATCCTTGATAAAATATTTATTGCTTACCTCTATACTTCCGCCGTCTTTGCTTGTACCGCCAAGCTTCAGGTGGTTTTTTACAAGTGGTTTCGGTTCATATTTTTTAAATCCATATTCCATTAACATATCCTCCGCCGTTTTAATTCTAATTCATTCTACACACCGTATTATTATTTGTCAACATAAAATTTGACAAATGCCAAATATGTGCTAAAATATAGAATATACACACAAAACATACATAAATATTACTAACGGCTTATGAAAGGTTTGAATATATGAAAAAGCTTCTTATAGCGGTTTTTGCGCTGTTTACCGTATTTTCGGCATCCGTACACGCACTTGAGGATCCCGACCTTATATTTGAAAAAACGGACGGGAAATATATCTATTGCAACAACTATGAATCACTCAGAAAAACCGATCTTGCGGATACGTCAAACGAAAATCCGAAATATATCATGACAAATTACGATATGGGGCCTGACAAGTATTCCATGTTCGTATCACACTTAAACAGGACGGAAACAAAGGACGAAAAAGGCAATATCACGGCTCCCGGCTTTGATATCGAGGTAGACGTGCTTTTTAAAGCCACGGAGGATACCGTTATTTCCTTTAACGCCATAGGCTTTGAGGTACCCAAAAACGGCACATACCGCTATAACGGGCGTCCCTTCACCTACGAGGATGAATGGGGCTGCTTTAACTGCTGGGCAACGTATTTGAAAATGCCGATACGTCAGCTTGATTCGGGGACTGCCTATTCCCCGTCCGGATTTGAGCCTGTGACGGTTACCCTAAAGGCAGGAAAAATATTCTGGCTATCGGCGATAACGCCCGATTATGCGCCCGTACCGTATAAGCGTCCGATGAACCTTATGGCTGACTTTGAGATATTGTCGGGTAGCTGTGAAATTGATGTTGCCGCATTAAAATCCACCGGCACATTAAGGGACAGAAGTCAGTATGATCCCGATTCCGCATTCGGCGTATATGACAGAGACCACCAATACAAGGGCGTTGCAGACTCGTTAAACGAGGTAAATTCGCATACGCTCAAATACGTTATTGACAACAGCTCGTGGCATAATCAGAATTTGGGCGTAAAGGTTTATAACCCCAAATACCCGGGCGGACATGACATAAATGTGTGGTATACACACCTTAACCCGCTTGCGGATCAGTGGTCGGGTGACAAATGTGCGGAATCGGATATGCTCGCATTTGATTATTACGATCCGTCAAAGCTTGGCTATTACGGCACAAAGGTTCCCGATACAAAGCGTGATGACGTATGGCATTTTGATACACGGCATTCGGATACGTCGGCATACAGTCCCGAATACGGATTTTCAAGAACGGCATATATCCCCAACTGGGAGCTTCCCACAGACCGGCTTACGGGGTTTGCGTGTAACCTCGGTAACTACGGCGTAAAGGTAAATTATCATATAAGTGTGGATAATCAGGGCGATATGACAAGGTATTTCAATTATGACCTTGCCACCGCCTCAAATAATGTAGTATATGCAACGGATGCGGACGGTAATCTTATAGACGGATATGCGCTCTCAAAAGGCACTGAGGCAATAAGGGTAAATGACGATATGCTCTCGATTGAGCTTCCCGCACACAGCGTTACGGATTTTACCGTTACCGTTATACTTACCACCTTTAATCCGGGCGGTATGGAAAACTCGTTTGTGCTTAAGGACTACAGAACTCCGACCTTCGTATACCATAACCAAAAGCAGGAAATAACGCGTGAAGCAAATTTTGACGGATACGAGCATTATATATGGGATAAGGGCGATCTGTTCTTTTTAGAGTCGGGTAAAACCGTAGCTCTGCCATCGCATGTCCAGTCGCAGATAAACGGAAATTGGTCTGAATACCGGGTATTTAATACCGGCACGGGATATGTGATAAAGCCGGGCATATATGACGGCATACCATCATATTCGCACGATTTTTTCAAGACCGTATATTTCTTTGACGGTGATTTTAATTATTTATCGGAATATAAATTCAAATTCTACCCCGCCGCCTATGCAAATATCAACGGAGTACATTATTTTAACGCAGGGGCGATACTCTATAGCACCGATACGAAAAATTGGCGTCAGCTTGATACAAAATTCTATATGCCCTGCTCCAACAATTCAAAATTCGGTGCGGCGGTGTCAAAGGATAACAAAATTTATATTACAACGGACGGTATCAGCTTTGATGCGGTAAAATATCAGAACTTTGCAGGTGATTATATCGATAGCGCAGGTAATTTATACTATTGTGCAAAGGGTAATGACCTTTATTTAAGCACAAACGGCATTTATTGGGAAATGACAGAGCTTAATGATGATATCAGCAGCATAAGCGTATCGGGTAATACCGTTAGAGTAAATAAGGACACAGAGCTTCCCATACCCAAAACGGACGCTCCGATAATAAAAATAAACGGTGAATATATCGGCTTTTCAGAGCTTCCGTTTGAGAAAAACAATACGACATATGTGCCTTTGAGATTTTTATGCAAAGCCTTGGGGGCATCTCTACACTGGGATAACGGATTTATCGTAATAGACGATCATAAAACGCAGGTTTGTATAAGGTCAAATGACAAAACCGCATATATAAACGGCAAGGAGGTAAACATGTCATATCCCGTATATAATGACGGTACGGCGTATGCGCCGGTAAGATTTATATGCGAAAGCTTAAATCATACAGTGGATATAAAGGACGGGATAATAACAATAGAATAGAAAAAAGCTGTCCGGTGATGCTTTTTTATCACAAGACAGCTTTTTTTGATTTTACTGCATATCATCAGGGTCAAGTCCTTCTTCCATCGTCCATTTCATCAAGATATGCTTCTTCCGGAATACCTATATACGGCATCAGAAAAACCTGTGCGACAAACAGCGTACCGACAGCCGCGGCTGATAACACCTTATTAAAGCTCATATACGAAAGCAGCTTGAAGGGCATAAACAAAATCGTATAATACGGCTCCGGATTTATTGACGCCATAATTATTGCGGATATGACAAGTATAAGGACAAGCGTCAGATTTATTCCCAGATATACCCGGGGCTCATTTGATACCTCGATCAAAAACGAACGCAGCGTGATTGCATAAAACACAAGGATAAGAAGAATACTCACCGATGCCATTATAACATTTGAAAATGTTGTTGACTTTATTATTTCAAGTCTCACCATAAGCGAAAACGCTGCCGCCAGTCCCATTTCACAGCCGAAAATTTCCAAAAATCTTTGTATGATCACTATTACCATAATTTTACTCCCCAACACGGATAAACTAACCGACATCTTACTTACTGCTCATTGTACCACAAATATTCCAATATTTCAATTATTTTTTTATGCGATAAATACCGCACAATTCGCCCGGTTTCATTGTTCACGCACTTTTTCGTAACTCTTTCCTGCCATATATCAACCATAATGACATTCTATCTGATCTAAGTCTATTGACAGCGCAACACCAGGGACTTGAACTATTTTGAAAAAGCCAGTATTTATGCGGGCTTGAAGGGTTCGAGTCCGCCCCTCCGCGCTTTTTTGCATTTGTAATATTTCGAAGAATTTTACGATTTTTTCGCAATTTTTGAAAA
>CACZPW010000056.1 GCA_902783115.1 uncultured Ruminococcus sp.
GTATTTATTGTAGTTTTCCGTAAAATCGCCGGCCGCCGTGCTTTTAAATGCCGCCACAGCCTCCGCCAAAAGCGCAGGATCCGGCTCCTTCTTCTCAAATGAATATTCCTTTAAGAATGTGTTTTCAAATACGTCGCATACCGCAAGCCTTACAGAATATTCTCCCGCCGCCGCAGAAAACGGAAGATGATAGCTGAAAGTACAGCCCACGCCGACGGGCTTTATATCCGCAAAAACGATATCGTCTTGGCTATCGTATATGAGTACATATACCTTATCCGATGCCTTTACGCCGTTTTTGGGCAAAACCTTAAGCTCTGTGCCGTCACTTTGAACGGTGCTTTCAACCGCCGTATCAAGCTCCTTACTGTCTGCCGCGTCATACACCGTCTCCGCATCGCCGACAACATACCCTTTATCACCGCCAAACCCGTGTGCCGCGCCTAAAATACACTTGCTCTCCTTAGTCAGAAAAACAATGCATCTGTCCGCATATTCACTGCCGGGCAAAACAAGCGTCTCCGTCTTTTTCTCGCCTTTGGGCAGGTCAAACGACGTTTGCGCCGCCGCGATGACCTCACCGTATTCATCAAACGCACACGCAAACGCTTTGCGCTTTTCTTCACGGTCATAGCTTATGTTTTGTACCGAAAAGCCTATCGTATCGCCATTATGCGAAAAATCGCCCGTTATATCGGTATCAAAGGAATTGACAGCTATCTCGGAAAGGGATATTTTCTCCTTGCCCTCGGGTAAAACACAAATGTATCTGTACTTTTTGTCCTCCTGTATTTTGGAGCTTATCGGCTCCATATTTTCGGGATCGGTATCAAAAAGTCCCGCATACAGCTTTGCATTGGCGCTGTCCGTACCCTTTAAAGAGATATTGTTTATATATGACGGTACCTCAAGGTCGATTACCGCCGCATGAAAGCTCTGCTCCCTATCCTCCGTTCCGTCGGTAAGGGGCGATAAGTAATTCCACACTCCGTCGGTTTTTACACGCTTTGAATATGCGGAATTTTCCGTCATATCCCGTGTGTCCTGAAAAACCGTAAATTCACTTACCTCAAAAACACGTTCGCTGCTCGCTTTTCTCGCTTCAACCACCCTGAATTTTTCCATTTTGTATTCATCGGGCAATCTGTAGATCCCGTCCCCGTCCTTTTCAAGAAGGATGCGTGATGAAAGCTCGCTGCCGTGAGCTGCGGCAATATCGTTTGAAACGGATATTTCAAGCGTTTCCACAGCACGCGGGACATCTATCGAAACCCCCGATATGTTTATATATGCGCCGAGGTCGATCCTGAGCCACTCGACCGGATTTGTCTCGGTCGGCGTAGCGATAAAGCTTGTCTTATCATTACCGTCGTTTGCGTTTGCGGATACGTGACCGCTGTAGCCGCCCTCTCCGTAAAGCCGTGATGCTATGGGCTTTCCCACAGAAACGGCGATCGTGCGGTTTTTAAAGTTTTCCTCCTTTGGAGCTTCCTCTGCGCTGTCATAGGAATAAACCGTCATTTCACGGATTCTAAACAGCGATACCGTACCCGGAACACGCAGACGGACATATCTGTATTTCCCGCTTTTTTTATCCTCGGGCACAACATAGCCGCTGCTGCCCTGTTCAAGAAGGACGTATTCCGCAAAATCCTCCGTTTCGGAAGCCTCGATATAATATTCGCTGACGCTTCCCGCAAAGGTTACGCTTACATATTCAATGCCGTACTTTGCGCTGAGGTCTATTATCAGAGATTCCTCGGTACCTTTTCCCTTATTGCTGTAAAAAAAGGTGTTTACATTATCGTCGTTTGCGTTTGCCGCCACCGTCGAGTTATAGCCCGACTCGCCGTAAACCGTTGAATATACGGGCTTGTTAACAGATACTGCCTCAGGCCCGTCCGCAGCAGCCGGTAAAGCAAAAATTGAAAGGGTACATATCAGTGCCGTTAAAAATGCCGTTATTCTCAACTGCCGTCAACTCCTTTTATTCCAATACCTCTATTCCTGTCTTGATATTATAAAAACCGATATATCCCGACAGCGCCGGTCTTTGCGCAAGGACGTTTGTCCTCAGCTCACCGTTTACCCATATTTCAACGGTGCATTTGCCGGCAACAGGTATAAGATTTATTTTTATCTCGTTTGGCTCATTCTTGTTTATATGGATATGATCGCCGGTCTTTATGAGCTTATCCTCGCCGTTTATATGCTCGTAAACCGACGCCGTATCTCCGTTTATTTCCAGACGGAAATGGTCGTCCTTACCGGTCTGTCCCTTGACCGAAAAGCCGTCCGCACTGTTTGCGGCAAAAATAAGGCTCATGCTTATTTTATCGCTTCCGCTCTTTGGAATAAAGCGCACAACTTGAGGCTCGTTCTCCGAAAAATGTCTGCCGAGTACATAAGCCGCCTTATTGATACTCAGATACGTTTTCCCTGAATATGCCGTTACCGCCGTATTCTTCTCCGTTGCCTCGGTTTTCCATTCGTTATCGCTCTTTCCGAACACCGGAACCACAGTCCAGTATTCATACTTTTTTACCGTAGGCGAATACACGGGGACTTTGAACTCCTCCGAATAATCAAGAGAGGTCTCAAACAACGCCGACTGCGCCGTACCCTTTAATATAAGCTCCGTGCGGCATTGTCTTACGTCGATATTGTCCGGCATATATATCCTTACAGTCCGTGTCTTATCGTCTTTTTCTTCGCCGAGCATTCCCTCTGCCCACAGGTATACGATACCAAAGCCCGCCCTTTGGCTTTCAAACAGTCTGTTCTCGTTTTCAAGCCGCCTTATAAGGTCAAACTCCGCTTCGTCAGAGAGAGGGGAGGCGGCCTCGGCGCGTATCTTATCAAGCTTATCCGAAAATGCCTTCTTTTCTTTTTCCGTAACGGAATTTTCAACGCTTTTATCTGCGCTTACAGGCGTTTTTTCAAGCTCCGCTTCACATCTTTTGATAAGCTCGTCAAGCGGCAGCCTTATAACGTTGTCCGCCGCCTCGTTTATGTATCTTCTGAGCTTTAAGAGAGACTCTGCATAATCGGCGCCGCTTTTTTTGCGCACCTCAGTATAAGCCTCCTCAAGCTTATATTTATATTCCGACGGGTAATCTCCCGGCAGCTCGCCGAAATTACCCTTATCCAGCATCGACTTTGCAACGGTAGTTATATACTTTTCAAAATATTCCCATATCTGGGAATTTCCCTCAAGTATTACTCTGGGCTCCTCGACCTCAAGCTCCGATTGCGGAACAAGCAAAAGCCATTTACGGGCGTCGCCCTTAAGTCCCGCATTCTTCTTTATCGCATAGGCTTTCGGATCGTCCTCGCCCGGCAAATATTCGCCCGTATTTTCAAGCACATTGTCCGTTCCGTCATTCCTGTGTATATTATGCCAGCCGTAGCTTGACAAAAATTGGTTTTCCCTTATCGTGCTCATCCAGATATTGTAGTTTCTGAACACATCCTCGGAAACGTTGTTGCGCCACACAGAATATGACGAGCCCTCGTCCGGATAAAATGCTCCCGCGCCTATAAACACGTTGCGGATATAGTTTTCCTCAACCACTGTGCCCTTTTGCTCGGACAGCATATATATCGCAGCACCGTCATGCATGGTATTGTTCGTGCTGTGGATATAGTTTCGCGCAACATGGTTGTTTCCGCTTCCCTGCGCATTGTTACGCCAGCCCCAGCCAAACATAAGCCCCGAATACGGTATGTCGTATATCTCGTTATCGCATATTTCAAGTCCTGTCGTATAAAAACAGCTTATACCGCCGCCCGAGCATATAGATTCGCCGCTCCGGGTGATATAGTTATCCGTAATAGCGGTATTTCGCACGCCTACGCAGGTCGTGTACGGCTTTCTGTCAGCCGTCAAAGCCGCCACCGCCGATACCGAAAACGTGCCCGCCGCCTTTGATCTTATCATAAGATAACGGTATTTTTCTCCGTTTGGATCCGGAGTATATACCTCTTTACCGAGCGCCGGAGTATCCTGTTCGGCGACCTTGACATAGCTGCCGTCTTTAAAATCCCTGTCGTTTGACAAAAGGATCTCATAGCCCATTCTTTTATCGGACGGTATCGAATCGGCAAAGCCCATAACTATCTCCGTTATGTTATACGGCATCTCAAAATCGTATCTTATCCAGGTTTTTTCGCCTTTTTTTGCCGCAAACGGATCCCCGCTCCAAACATCTGTCCTGCCGGTTATATCCGTTTCCTCATACCAGTTTCTGAGTCCGCCCAAAACTGCGAAATTGTCATAATATGACGAGGCGACCTTCGTTCTTTCGTTTATAAGGTTTGTTTCCTCAGCATCGGAAGGCGGGACTATCTGCACGCTCTCATACGTCGTGCCTATACCGCCATGCTCATGCCTTCCCACAACTATAGAGGCGTCGCCTATATCGGAAAACGCATTTCCGTTTATTATCGTTCCGTCCGCAGCCTCAATAACGTGTATTCCTGAGGATCCGAAGCCGAAAAAGTAATTATCCGAAAACTCGATATTATCTGCCCTCTGAACGCTTATCGCAGGCGGAATATACCATGGAACATCGTTGGTTCTTGAAGTCATCTGCTGCTGCGCCGTTTCGATTCCGCCCTCATCGGGACCGTAAAATGCCGAATGTGCGATCTTAAGGCCTTTTATCGTGATATTTTTTACTCTGTCGCCGGAATCGTTTCCGTCAAAGCTTATGAGCTTGTCAAGAACAGGCGCAATTACCTCCGCATTTTGGAGATCCTCGCCCTTACGGGGTATATAATATACGGTCTTTTCCTTTTTGTTGTAATAGAACTCGCCCGGCTTATCCAAAAGCTCAAACGCGTTTTTCATAAGGAACGCTCTGTCGTATCTTGCACGCAGACTGCTTGATTGGGACTTAACCATATTATCCCACCAGTTCTGCTGCATAAGCACAATGACCTGCTCGTCATTATCCGGATCGGGAATGATATCCTCCACCTTACAGGTGTTGTTCTTCCAGTTTATCTGCCAGTTGAACTCAACGTCCTCGGGATTCTGATATTCGCCTATGTCATAGCGTGACATATACATTCCGTCGCACTGATAAGCAGTTCCGGGATCGTCATAGTAGCCCGTACCCTTTACCTGACGGTTTGAGGTCGCAACATACGCCTTGCGCCCGTTTACATACATTTCGCGCATCATTGATACGCCGTTTACGGGGGCTTTGTATACACCTTCCGTTTCCGTGGGCGTAAAACCGGTGATTTTTACTCCGCCCGAAAGCTGGGGCATATTTTCACCGCTGTATATTATGCGGTATCCGTTTTGTCCCGAATCCTCCGTTAAAAACGTAAGCGGTTTATCCAGAAAATACGTGCCCCCGCCTATGTGTACGACAATATCGCCGTCCATACCGGAAGATATTTCCCGTACAGCCGCCTGTGCCTTTTCGATCGTTTTAAACGCCGTATCCCTTGTCTGACCGTCATTTTCGTCACTGCCGTCAACGCTCACATAAAATTCCTTCCAGTAATCCTCATTATCGGCAAAAACCGGTTCGGTCTGCGCTAATACGGACATTGCAAAAACCGCCGCGCATATTATCGAAATCCATCTTGCTTTGTAATTCATATCGACTCCATCGAATTATTGCTGTGCAACCCACTCGTCAATCTGCTTCTGAACCTCGCTTATTATCTTGTCACAGCCTGCAGTCTTGAGCTTGTTTATAAATTCGGGATAAGCCGTATTTACATCAACAAGACCGTAATCCAGAAGGTTAAGGTACTCCGATACTGCCGACTGGCAAGCCGATACCTCTACCTTTACATTTTCAAGATCCGGAGAAAATCCCAAAAGCGGGCTCTTGAACGATTCATCGTTTATTTTCTCTACCTCTTCCGCAAAATTGTCAGGCTCGTCGGGAAGAGTATATTTGTTAAATGTGTTTCCTACGTTCCATTCCGACCATGTGTACGGCATATCGGGATTTAACTCGATCCTGTTCTCGCCCACCTTCGTATAGTTGACGCCCTCGATACCGTAAACCAAAAGGTTGTAAAATTCCGCGTCAGTGTCGGCAAGCTCGATGATTTTAAGTGCAGCTTCGGGATTCTTTGAGGTCGCCGATACGGCGTTCATCGTTGCCGCAACGCTTCCGCTTGTAGTTATCGGGCGGCACTTGAAGATTATCTTCCAACCATAGTCGCTGTTTCTGTTAAGCTCCGACAAAACGTTCGGCTTATAACAGTTTCCGCGTGTGATGTTGGGAACTATCGCCGACGGATCCTCTACATGGTTAAGATCCCTTTCCGTCTCCTCACTGGGCATTACAAGTCCTTCCTCCACCCACTTGCGGCGCATATTTATATAGTACTTGAATTCTTCCGTTTCGTACTGGTTCATCAGCTTATACTTTTCGCTTTCATTGTCCAAGCGGATCGCGCCCGGAAGAAGCGAGCCTACGACCTCTTCAATATTGAAAATCTGAGTACCGTCATTCCATATCTTGTTAAGGTTACAGTATTTACCCGTCTTGTCCTTTACCGCACGCAAATATTTATCGACTGCCTCAAGAGCCGTCTTGTAATTCTCGCCCGCGCCCTCAAAGTCCGCATCGGTAAAGCCAAGAAGCTCCATATTCTGTTCGGGTATGGCAAAAAACGGGCCTCTTGCCACTATCTGCTGATTCGGAACGGCATAAATATGTCCCTTTACCTTCATACTGTCCCAGAAATATTCCGGCATACTGTTATACAATTCCGGATAATCCTTGAGATAATCGTCAAGCGGCAAAACCGCATTTTTTGACACGTTCATATAATAGTTGTTAAGCCAGTTTGATGTAAACATTATATCAAACGGCTCATTTGAAGCGGTAAGTATCTGCATCTTTGATTCGTAATCACCCGATTCGATCGGTATGATCTCAAGCTCCACTCCCGTCTTTTCCTTTGCCATACGCTCCGCTTCGGCGTAGATATCCTTGTCGTTTACATTTCCCGGACTTGAGAAAAGATACCATTTTACAGCGTCGCTTTTCTCTGTTTTTCCGCCGCCGCAGCCTGCCATTCCTACCGCAAGCGCAGCCGCAAGGACAACACTAATCAATTTTTTCATTTTTTACACCCCTTTTTATATTTTATTATATTTTCAACAAACATTTATCAGCCTTTCACGGCGCCGACATTTATACCCGCCACAAAATATTTCTGGAAGAACGGGAAGACGCACATCATAGGCCCTACCGCAAGAACGCATATAGCCATCTGTATACCGTCGCTCGGAAGATCGTAGGTTTTTATTGCGCCGCCTGCCGCACCTGCGTTGTTTTTCGCAAAATTAACACTGTTTAAAACTCTTACAAGATAATACTGTATGGTGCTTTTATCCGCCGTGTCAAAGTAAA
>CACZPW010000057.1 GCA_902783115.1 uncultured Ruminococcus sp.
AATATCATGGGAAAGATTATAGGTATTGACTTAGGTACGACAAATTCATGCGTATCGGTTATGGAGGGCGGAAGCCCGCAGGTCATCACAAACAGTGAGGGTTCAAGAACTACCCCGTCGGTGGTGGCATTTGTAAAGGACGGAGAGAGGATCGTAGGTCAGGTCGCAAAGCGTCAGGCGGTAACAAATGCAGAGCGCACGATCATGTCCATCAAGCGTAAAATGGGTACGGCGGAAAAGGTGACCGTTGACGGTAAGGCATACACTCCGCAGGAAATATCGGCAATGATCTTATCAAAGCTTAAGGCTGATGCGGAGAGCTATCTGGGCGAGCCGGTATCGCAGGCTGTTATCACCGTTCCCGCATACTTTAACGACTCACAGCGTCAGGCGACAAAGGACGCAGGCAAGATCGCGGGACTTGAGGTACTCCGTATCATAAACGAGCCTACGGCGGCGGCTTTAGCTTATGGCGTAGGGCAGAAGGATCAGACCATTATGGTTTACGACCTTGGCGGCGGTACGTTTGACGTGTCGATTCTTGAAATTGCGGACGGCGTTTTCGAGGTGCTTTCAACAAACGGCGATACGCACCTTGGCGGCGACGACTTTGACCAGAGGATAATCGACTATCTCGTAGCCGAGTTCAAGAAGGCAGAGGGTATCGACTTATCGGGCGATAAGATGGCTATGCAGAGATTAAAGGAAGCTGCTGAAAAGTCAAAGATAGAGCTGTCAACGACCTCTACATCGAATATAAACCTTCCGTTTATAACCGCAGATGCCACAGGCCCGAAGCACATGGATATAACTCTTACAAAGGCTAAGTTTGACGAATTGACGGCTGATCTTGTTCAAAAGACCTTAGGCTGCATAAATAACGCAATGAGCGACGCGTCGCTGTCCGCATCGGATATCGACGAGGTGCTTTTGGTCGGCGGATCATCGAGGATCCCTGCCGTTCAGGAAGCGGTAAAGAAGGCAATGGGCAAGGAGCCGAACAAGGGTATAAACCCCGACGAGTGCGTTGCGGTAGGCGCTGCTATCCAGGGCGGCGTACTGAATCAGGACGAGGGTGCCGGCGATATCCTTTTGCTTGACGTTACACCGCTGTCATTGGGTATCGAAACGATGGGCGGCGTATTTACAAAGCTTATCGAGAGAAATACGACTATCCCGACCTCAAAATCACAGATATTCTCAACCGCCGCAGACGGACAGACGTCTGTTGAAGTACACGTTTTACAGGGCGAAAGAGAAATGGCTCAGTATAACAAGACCTTGGGACGCTTCAACTTAACGGGTATCGCTCCCGCACCGAGAGGCGTACCGCAGATAGAGGTAACCTTTGATATCGACGCAAACGGTATCGTAAACGTGCGCGCAAAGGATCTGGGTACGGGTAATGAGCAAAAGATAACTATTACCGCATCTACAAACCTTTCCGACGCCGATATCGACCGCGCGGTCAAGGAGGCAGAAAAGTACGCCGAAGAGGATAAGAAGCGTAAGGAAGAGGTCGAAACAAGAAATAATGCGGAGTCAATGGTATACCAGTGCGAAAAGACCTTGAAGGATCTCGAGGGTAAGATCGACGATGCTCAGAAGAGCGCTGTCGAAGCAGAGATCGCAAATGTCAAGAAGGCTCTTGAGGGTACAGATACGGCTGTCATAAAGAGTGCTACGGAGGCATTGCAGCAGAAGTTCTTTGAGATTTCACAGAAGCTTTACGAGCAGGCAAATCCCCAGGGCGCGCAGGGCTTTGATCCCAACGGGGCGCAGGGTAATGCGGGCGGCCCGCAGGATAATGTCTATGAAGCGGATTACCGTGAGGTAGACAACGATAATAATAACTGATAAGTTTTAAATTTCGGTTTAGTGTGCCGCCCCTACGGTCGCGTCTGTATGCGATTGGTGTTGTGTGTAAACACGGACAGTCCGGGAGGCCTGTCCCTACATCGCATACCAGAATGCAATTTTGTAGGGACCGGCGTCCCCGACGGTCCGTTACCATAATATCAATTCAGGCACATAAACCGAAATTTATATAATTAAGGGAAGGATTTAACGGTGTCATAGAAAATGGCAGATAAAAGAGATTATTATGAAGTCCTGGGCGTGCAAAAGGGTGCGTCGGAGGCCGAAATAAAAAAAGCGTTCAGAAAAGAAGCAAAAAAATATCATCCCGACTTAAATCCGGACAACAAGGAAGCGGAAGCTAAGTTCAAAGAGGTAAACGAAGCATACGAGGTGTTATCCGACCCCGAAAAGCGTCAGAAATACGACCAGTTCGGCTTTGCGGGTGTCGATCCGAATTTCGGTGCAGGTCAGGGCTCGGGCTTTGGCGGATTCGGCGGTGTTGATTTCGGTGATATTTTCGGTGACATCTTCGGCTTCGGCGGCGGCGCGTCGCAGCGCCGGCGCGGTCCCAGACGCGGCAGTGATGTGAGGAAAACCATTGAAATAAGCTTTGAGGAGGCGGCATTTGGCACCAAAAAGAATGTAAGCGTATCCACACAGGAAACCTGCAGCGCATGTCACGGTACGGGCGAGGAGGGCGGCAGAGAGCCGCAAACCTGTCCGGACTGTCACGGAACAGGTCAGGTTAGGACTCAGCAGCGCACAATGCTCGGCTATATGACAAACGTTGTCACCTGTCCGAAATGTCACGGCAGGGGCAAGGTAGTCAAGAATCCGTGCAGAGCCTGCCGGGGTGACGGGCGTGTGCGCCGTCAGAAAACCATTGAGGTCGATATCCCCAAGGGTATAGATAACGGTCAGACCATTCAGATATCCGGTAAGGGTGAGGCAGGCGAGATAGGCGCACCTGCGGGCGATTTACTGCTTACGGTAAGGGTAAGACCGCATCCCATATTCAAGCGTGACGATTTTGACGTGTATCTTGAAATGCCCGTGACCTTTGTTCAGGCGGCTTTGGGTGCAACTCTTACGATACCCACCATTGACGGAAAGGTGGAGTACGATCTGCCGGAGGGTACTCAGACGGGTACCACTTTCAGACTCCGTGAAAAGGGTATTCCGTACCTCAGGGGCAGCGGCAGAGGCAACCAGTACGTTACGATCAAGGTAGAGGTGCCGAAAAACCTTTCGCAGAAGCAAAAAGAGGCGTTAAAGGAGCTGTTCGACGAGGATAAAAACTACAAACAGCGAAAATCGTTTATGGATAAGATGAAGGATTTTCTTAAATAAAGCATACTTAAAACGGCGGCAACCCCAAAAGGTTGCCGCCGTTTGATGTACATAAATCAAAAACAGGTAAATAAATCTTGACTTTTCAGAAAAACTGTACTATAATCATAGTATCAAAAGGGATTAAACATCATACAATATATTTGGGTGTATCTCAGCCCATAAGTGAGAACGTTATACGCAGGAGAGCTCCTACCAATAAGTGGAGAACTTTAATTTCAGGTGAGCTCCTACCAACAAGTGGAGAACTTTAATGACAAGGACTGTCTTAGGGCAGTCCTGTTGTCTTGTATATGGAGTGTGTTATGGAAAGATTACGGTTATATACTGTAAAAAAGGAATACATAGAGTTTCTTTCTCAATTTGATGATAATGTTTTGTATAGCGTTGGTGCGACCTACAAGAATGAACGCAAATATATCGGCATAGTTTTATCTATTGGGAAGTTTAACTATTTTGCACCGCTGTCATCTCCAAAAGATAGTGACTATTTTTACAAAAACGGTAAAAGGCACATCAGGAAAAGCATAGTACCCATTATAAGATTGATAAATCAAGAAGGGGTGTTGCTCAGTAAGGTTAAATTGGACAGCATGATACCTGTCCCCGATAATTGCCTGACTTTGTATGACTATGATAACGAGCCTAATGCCAAATACAAAACACTTATAGCAAAAGAGATTATCTGCTTAAGAAAGCAAAAAGAGCAGATTTTAAAAAATGCAAAGATACTTTACAATCAGAAAATCAATAATTATCACGGCATCAACTATTTGAAAAGCACAGTTGACTTTAGGTCTGCAGAAAAGCATTGTTTGGAGTATTCACGATCAGAGCAAGATAGTATCTAAACATAGCCCGTTCCCATAATTGAAATAGTTTTAACAAAAAATTGTTATGGGTTGCATTATTTTTCCGCCCATGGTAAAATTATGGCGATAAAGCTAAATACGGGAGGCAAAGGCTTATGAAAAAAGGATTAAGGGCAGTGGGAGTATTTGCGTTTTTGCTTACGGCGTTTTTTGCCGTAGCGGGAATATCCGCAAATGCCGCAAATGACGTAAGCATTACATATCGGGGCAGCAGTGTTTTCCTGCAGGCAAAGAGGACAAGCAGCGTGGAATCATCTGTGCTTATACATGCAGCTTACGATGAAACGGGCAAAATGTCCGCTGTAAAAACCTATAATGTTACATACGATGAATTCAAGTCGGCAAATGTCAGCTTGGATACAGCAAAGAGCAATGAACGGCAGGAGCTTTTTGTCTGGGATTCTCTTGATAATGCCGTTCCTTTGGCATATCCCGTTATTCCCGATACACATAGAGAAATAACCGCAAATTCAAAAATGGCGCTTGTGTCCGAAGTGAAAACTGCGGAGGTTGACGGTGACAGCGTAACAGAGATAACCGCATATACCGCAGGTATGGGCGTTGATGAGGACGGCAAGGTAACAATATATGTGGACAAATCCACGTTTACCGATAATACGGACATATCTTCGATACTTAAAGAGGGAACGCCGTTTTATTACACGCTGGGCAGTAATGGCTATGCAGACAGGATCGACGTACTAAACGCTGTGGACTATAAAGATCCAAAGAGTATCCAAAGAGCAATATTCGGCTCGGAGCTTAACGGTACACAGACGGTAACGGCTATTACAGACCCTGCAATGACTGCCGCCGCGACTGTAGCGGGTACAAGCTATTCGGACGGTAAGCAAGAGGCAATCAAGCAATACACGGGTGATGAAAACAATCCGTATGACAGGGCGGTATTTATGCTTGCTCCCGTAATCAAAAAGGGCAACGGTGTGCTGTTCCTTATGTCGGGTGATGATGCGGACGGGTGCTTTGCTTCCGATCTTGACGAGGGCAGGGATTATGCTATAGCAAACAGTGCAATTGAGGTTCTTGTGTACGACTCGGATGCCGATAGCAATAAAGTAAAAATGGGCACGTTGGCTGATATTGAGCCGTCAAGATTTACAACTCCCGCAAAGGTTTCGCCATACGGCGAATACAGAAATTATGTGGCATGGGATAATGTTATAGACGATAATTCGTATAATGACAATTCCGATATCACATACGCTCTCGTTAAGATGATAGACGATGATATTACGGAAATATATGTAATATTGCCCGAAGAGTATTAAAACAAAAAAATATATTAAAACCCAAAAGGACTGTTCCGGATTTTGGAACAGTCCTTTTATCAATAATATCAAGCTATTTATGTAAAAATCCTAATTTCTCATACTTTAATCTTGAAAACAGAGGAAATCTATAGTAAAATAATATCCTGAGAACGACTTTATTTTGGAGGACGATATGATCGGGATAATCACGGTAAGCATTATATGTGCGGTGCTGGGGTATTCGGCGTGGGAATACTGTATTGTGCCGCAGCTTGATAAAAATAAAGGAAAGGCAAATGACAGCTTTATTCTGATACTGTTGATAGCCGCCGGGCTTATACTGCGTATGGTATGGGGCTTTATGTACAAAGGTCACGATACGGATATAGGCTGTTTTACGGCGTGGGCAAGCTCCGTTTTTGAAAAGGGTATACCCAATTTTTACAAGGGCGAGGGCTTTACGGATTATCCGCCCGGGTATATGTATATCCTGTATGTGATCGGCGCGATACGGCATTTATTCAACATATCCGGCAAGGGCTATTACCTGCTTGTAAAAATGCCCCCGATAATCGCAGATCTTTTATCGGGAGTGCTTATATATAAAATTTCAAACAAAAAATTCTCAAACACAGTAAGCGCCGTGCTTGCGGCACTCTATATCTTCAATCCCGCCGTTATCTGCGACAGCGCGCTGTGGGGACAGGCGGATTCGGTTTACACGCTTGCTCTTGCAATCACGGTATGGCTTTTGGCGGAGAAAAAAACAGAGCTTTCATACTTTGTGTTCGCCATATCCATACTTTTAAAGCCGCAGGCGTTTATCTATGCGCCGATACTGATATTTGCGGTCGTTGAGCGGTATATATACCCCGAATTCAAAGCCCGTGAGCTTTTAAAAAGCGTGCTTATCGGTTTGGCGGCTATAGGCGCGGCGGTTTTGCTTGCCGCCCCGTTCGGCTTGGGCGAGGTGCTTGAGCAATACACTAAAGCGATAGGTGAGGAATACCGCTATTTTACGGTGAACGCCTTTAATATCTGGGGCTTGCTCGGATTCAACTGGCGCGGCTTGAATACCGCAGGTACGGTATTTGGGTATGTGATATTGGCGGCTATCGTTTCGGGCTGTGCATTTGTATTCTTTAAAAGCAAGGGCAAGGCAAAATATTATTTTACGGGTGCGCTGCTTGCATTTTCAACGTATATCCTTTCCGTAAAAATGCATGAGAGATACGCATTCCCCGTAATGCTGTTTTTGCTCCTTACCTTTACCGAGCGCAGCAGTATACATCTGTATTTTTCGTATATCGTAACGAGCATAGTACAGTTTATAAGCTATGCGTGGGTGCTGTTCATATATCAGACGGATATAAACAGGTATGCCTTCAGCACTGAGGTACGGGTGCTGTCGCTTCTTAACATTCTTGCGTTTTTATATATGCTTTTCAGCCTGAAAAGGCATGATTCAGACGGCGGACTGCCGAAAAAAACCAAGGCCGTGAAGGTGGATAAGCCGCAAAAGCCCGTAAAGGCTGTAAAGCTACAAAAAAGCAGTGCGCCAAATCCGCTTGTAAAATTTGATAAAATCGCAATAGCTCTGATCGTGGTCGTATACGGAGCGATCGCCGTTTACAATCTGGGCGATACAAAGGCGCCACAAAGCGAGGAGCTTTTAACAAGGTCTTCGGCACAGTTAGAGTTTTCGGATATGCAAAACGTAAAAGCGATAAGCCTTTATTTCGGCGATGACGTGCCCGAGGGCGCAAAAATAGCGATAGGCATGGGACAAAGCACCGATACGGTATACGATACTGCGCTGATAGCGGACGCCGCAAAAAATACGTGGATCGACGTGGAGGCACAGGGCAACGTAAAATATATCACGCTTTCGGCGCTTGATCATCCGCTCTCTGTATGCGAGGTGAAGATCACAGCCGATACGGGCGAGGCGGTCATTCCCGAAAACGGGAACAATACCGCGCTTTTGTTTGACGAACAGGACGCGCAAACACCCAAAAACGGCGTTAAGCTAAGCTCCCTGGGCGCCGCGGTCGGCGGCGATATTGAGATTTCGGAGCTTAAAGTATTTCTTGGCGCAAGAGAGCTGAATTCGGCGGACAGACCGCTTGATATATTACTGGTAAATTCGGCGAATGAGCCCGTATATATGAGCGATATCACAAGAGGCTCGGTATTTTGCTGGAACAGCATAAAGACGGATCGTACCGCATCAAAGATATACCTGTCAACTCCCGCCGAGGCGCTTTATATAAGAGAGGTCGGCATAGCGGATAAAAACAATAACGTGATAAAGCCCGCAGAATATGCGGGAAACGCTCTTTTTGATGAGCAGGATCTGGTACCGGAGCGCGCATCGTACAGAAACGGAACGTATTTTGACGAGATATACCACGCAAGAACGGCGTATGAATTTATACATCACTTATCGGTTTACGAATGGACGCATCCGCCGCTCGGCAAGGTCCTGATGTCGTTTGGAATCATGGTATTCGGTATGACTCCGTTCGGGTGGAGAATAGTCGGGACGCTGTTCGGGATATTCATGCTGCCGCTGATATTCATATTCGCAAAGCGCGTAACCAAAAACTCGTATTTTGCGATGATAACAACTGTCATATTCGCATTTGACTTTATGCATTTTGCGCAGACGAGGATTGCAACGATAGACGTATACGTCACCTTCTTTATAATGCTTATGTATCTGTTTATGTATGAATATACACAGCTGAGCTTTTACGATACGCCGCTTATAAAGACCTTAAAGCCTTTGGCGTTTTGCGGTATAGCGATGGGACTCGGTATCGCCTCAAAATGGACGGGCATATATGCGGGCATCGGACTTGGCGTGATATTTGTGCTTGTTATGATAAGGCGCTATCGTGAATACCTTTACGCCTTAAAAACTCCGGGCGGCAGTACGAACGGCATAAGCCATAAGGATATTGCGGAAAAGTTCTATCCGTACTTTTTAAAGACTCTCGGTTGGTGCGTTGTCTTCTTTGTGATCGTGCCGGCGCTGATATATATCGCATCGTATATTCCCTACCTTATGACCGACGGCGCATACGGGTTTAAGACCATCATAGACAATCAGGATTCCATGCTCACCTATCACGGTAAAACCGTGCTTGGCTCAACGCATCCGTTCTCGTCAAAGTGGTATGAGTGGATAATAATAAAGCGTCCTATCTGGTACTATTCGGGAACGCTTCAAAACGGCTTGAAGGAGGGCATATCCTCGTTCGGCAATCCGCTTGTATGGTGGATGGGCATACCGGCATTCTTTGTAATGGTATCCGAGGCGGTAACGGAGCATAACAAAACGGCAATATTTTTGTGTATTGCATACCTTGCCCAGCTTCTGCCCTGGGTGGGCGTTGAACGGCTTACCTTTATTTACCACTACTTCCCGTCGGTGCCGTTTATCGTGCTTATGACAGGCTATTCGGTAAAGGTGCTGTTCGGCGGCGTCAAAAACAAAAAAGCCGTATATATAGGTGCGGGTATTTATTCGGGGCTTGTAGTGGTGCTGTTTATAATGTTCTATCCCGTACTTTCGGGAAAACCGTGCAACCCCGATTATGTAAATACGTTCTTAAAATGGTTTGAAACATGGATTTTGATATGAGGAAAATGATATGCGGGAAATAAAATCGGATATAATCACAGCTACGGTGGCAAATATGTGCATAGCCGCAAACTGCCATATAAACTCCGACATAAGGGACGCGCTTTCAAAAAGTCTTGAAACGGAGGAAAGCGAGGTATCAAGGGCGGTGCTTGATAACCTCATAAAAAACGCCGAAATAGCCGACAAAAAGGAAGTACCCATCTGCCAGGATACGGGTATGGCGGTGTTCTTTGTCGAGGTCGGGCAGGAGGTAACGGTGATTGGCGATACCTTGACCGGGGCAATAAACGAGGGTGTAAGACGGGGCTATACGGACGGATATTTAAGAAAATCCGTTGTGGGCGATCCCATACGCCGTGTAAATACAAAGGACAATACTCCCGCCGTTATATATTACGATTTTGTAAAGGGCGATAAAATAAAAATAACCTTTGCGCCAAAGGGCTTCGGCAGTGAGAACAAGAGCGCCGTAAAAATGCTCAACCCCTCGGACGGAATAGACGGAGTCGTCGATTTTGTTATCGATACGGTAGACCGCGCAGGTGCAAACCCGTGTCCGCCTATGGTGGTGGGCGTAGGCATAGGCGGTACGATGGACAAGGCGGCATGCCTTGCAAAAAAGGCGCTTACAAGGGATATTACCTCAAGCAATGCCGATGAATACTACGCAAGTCTTGAAAAAGAGCTGCTTGAAAAAATAAACCTGCTCGGCATAGGGCCGCAGGGTATGGGCGGCACAACTACCGCATTGGGCGTAAATATCGAGGTGTTCCCGACTCATATAGCGGGACTCCCCGTTGCGGTAAACATCAACTGCCATGCCACACGGCACAGAGTTGAGGTAATTTAAAAGGGCGGAAGACAAAGAGTATTAAATTTATTTTTAGTATTTCAAAAATGTTGATATTTTTTTATTCAGGTGATATAATAAAAGTAGGGTAAGTAGGGTTTGCCTTATTATTCAAAAAGGAGATGGATATAATGAGCCCGATCATAGTTGACAGTGCAAAGGTAATGTCTAAGGGACAAATTACTTTGCCTAAAGATATCAGAGAGGCGTTGGGGTTAAGCTCCGGCGACAGGGTTACGCTTGTTTATGAAAACGGACAGGTGCGTATGATAAATTCTGCCGTATATGCAATGCAGATGCTAAATGACGGTATGAGGGGAGAAGCAAAAAAAGCAGATCTTGAAACTGAAGAAGATATTAACAAATTGATAAATGAGATCAGGGGAGAAGCGGATAGTTGATAAAGGTTTTGATTGATACAAACATATTGATTTCTGCGGCTTTATCAAGCACAGGTATGCCTTATGCAGCATATATGAAAGCGGTATCATACCCATATTGCGGTATGATATGCGATCAGAATGTAGATGAGTTGCGGCGGGTTTTCAACAGGAAGTTCCCCGACAAGCTATATTTGCTCGATAGATTTCTTGCAATATCACTTACGGCATTACAGCTTGTAAAAACTCCTTGTGATGAGGTGGAAAGCGAGAAAAAAATACGAGATGTCAAGGATAGACCGATATTAAGAGCGGCAATCACTGCCGGTGCAGATATCATTTTAACGGGTGACAGGGATTTTCTTGAAGCGGATATAAAAAGACCGAAAGTGATAACTGCAACGGAATTTATGCGCATATAAACGGTAGATATAAATAATATATATGTTTATGTTTTGCCGTTACTGTTAAACGGAGAATGTAATGAAACGATATTTATTGACGGCATTTTTGCTGATGCTTGTCCTTACGGGCTGTAAGAGCAAAGCGGAAAAACCGGGTGAGCTTAGCTTTTTGATGCTCGGCAAGGAGCCGCAGGGCTTTTCGGAGGTAATTTGCGAGGCGGAGAAAAGAACGGCGCACCTTGGCATAACGAAGCTCAATTTTGAGTTTATAGAGGATAGTAAGGAATTTACCGATACCGAATACGTGCGGCTTTTGGCGGGCAAGGACTATGATATAGTCTATGACAGTACGGATAAAACTTACTATCATCTCAGCCGTCTTGCGGTTTATGCCGATATTACCGACGATATTGTGAATAACCCCGCCTGTTTTGCCCTAAAGGAGCTTTATCCGGATACCGTGTGGAATAAGATCAAAAAGGAAAACGACGGTAAAATTTACGGCATACCCCATAATCTGATGTACGGCGACAGTATGGATATAGTCTATTACCGCGCCGATTTTGCAAGGGAATGGGGTATGGAAATAAAGGATATTGACGGTTTGGCAAAATATCTTGACAAATGCCTTGCCCAAAATGGGGCTATGACGCCCATTTCTTCAAAGGAGAGTACGGGACTTAAAAATCTTTTCGGTGAGGATATAAGAAAGCTTTACGATAACGGGATAGTCAAATATGAAGATTATTATATCCTTTTAACTCCCGATAAAAAAGCGGTCGAGGATATAGTATATAAATCGGAGCCTGAGGAGAACTTTTTTATAATGCCGCAGGCTGTGCGTGATGATAAGCTGCTTACAAGGTATAGGGCGGAGGATTTTATAAGGTGGAATAAATATTTAGATCCCGATAAGGAGCGTAAAAGCGAGCCAATGGAGGATTTTATAAATGAAACGGCGTGCGCGTATGTGGGGAATTTGACGGATTATCCGAAAATCGCAGACAGCTTGCCCGAATCTTTGATAGGCACGCTGTATGTGACGCCCGAAATAACCGATTTTTCAAAAAAGCGGCTTTCGCGCCTTAATTTCACGCAGTTTACCTGTATAGTTGAGCGGTCAAAGAAAAAGGAGCTTGCGCTTAAATTCCTGTGCTGGCTTATGAGCGACAGAGAAAATACCGATCTGTTCAGCCTGGGCATAAAGGGGCGTGATTATGAGCTTTCGGGCGATACGTACAATAAGCTGTCCGATTACGGATTTAAAACCGAAAACCTTACCATGCACCCGGAATATTCACGGTTAAGAAGCAGTATGAAGCCCGAATTCCGTGAGGTCACGGATCATTACAGGAATATTGAAAATTCGGATATCCACCCCTTGGCGGGTTTTGTCTTCGATAAGACCAAGGTCACAAAGGAATTGAATAAAATTCAGGCGGCAGAACCGTCAAAAGAAAAAAAGAACGATTATGCAAACGGGCGTATAAGCTATCATGAGCTTTATCCCGACACGGTTTACGAAAAAATAAAAAAACCGCTTGATGAATATAAAGCGGAGCTGAAATATCAAATAGAAAGCTATCTTAAAACGGGTTGATCAAAGTATATTTTTGTGTTGACAAATACACAAAAGTGTATTATAATTGTGTGGAAAATTTGATAAAAGGCAGTGATGGAGAGAGTAGGCCTTTATAAAAGCCCTGAGCGAGTCATGGACGGTGCGAGCATGGCGGCGAGTAGTTTTGGCTGAAGTTCACTCCGGAGCCGCAGCGCTGAACGGGGAATACCCCAATTAGGTGCTGACGGGTTTCTCCCGTTACAGAGAACGCATATGACGGTATGCGAGTGGTTAAAACGGATAGTAGGTGCGGACGGTGTCCGCCCGGTACAAGCATTATCTTTTATCTCGTATACACAGCGATTTGTGCAGAGGTGAAGGATTTTTTGTTTTCTGCATAAAATTAAAAGAAAGGATTTGAGGAAAATGTATCAAAAGGTTTCTACGGATCTGAAGTTTGTCGAGCGTGAAAAGCTTATAGAGAAGTTCTGGAAGGACAACGACATCTTCAAAAAGAGCATCGAGCAAAGAAAACAGGGCGAGGTCTACACGTTTTACGACGGACCTCCCACAGCAAACGGTAAGCCGCATATAGGTCATGTGCTTACCCGTGTTATAAAGGATATGATACCCCGTTATCAGACAATGAAGGGTAAAAAGGTTTTAAGAAAAGCAGGCTGGGACACTCACGGCTTGCCCGTTGAATTAGAGGTCGAAAAGCTTTTGGGCATAGACGGCAAGGAGCAGATAGAAGCATACGGACTTGAGCCGTTTATCGCAAAGTGTAAGGAATCGGTCTGGAAATACAAGGGTATGTGGGAGGACTTTTCCTCAACCGTCGGCTTCTGGGCGGATATGGACGATCCGTACGTAACGTACCATAATGATTTTATCGAGTCGGAGTGGTGGGCATTAAAGCAGATATGGGACAAAGGTCTTTTATATCAGGGACACAAAATCGTTCCCTATTGCCCGCGCTGCGGAACGCCGTTATCCTCGCATGAGGTCGCACAGGGGTATAAGGACGTAAAGGAACGCTCCGCTACAGCCAAATTCCCCGTCAAGGGCGAGGACAATACCTATTTCCTTGCATGGACGACGACTCCGTGGACGCTGCCATCAAACGTGGCACTTTGCGTAAACCCCGGAGAAACCTATGTAAAGATAAAGGTCGGGGACACATATTATATTCTTGCCGAGGCATTGGTAAGCGCAAATATCGAGGATGAATTTGAGATAGTCGAAAAATACACGGGCAAGGATCTTGAATACAAGGAATACGAGCCCCTGTTCAAATTTGTTAGCCCGAACAAGAAATGCTGGTATGTTACCTGCGATAATTACGTAACGTTGACAGACGGTACGGGTATCGTTCATATTGCGCCCGCATTCGGTGAAGACGACGCAAACGTGGGCAGAAATTACGACCTGCCGTTCGTGCAGCTTGTTGACGGCAAGGGCGAAATGACAGCCGAGACCGATTGGGAGGGCGTATTCTGCAAGGATGCGGACAAGCTTGTGTTTGCGGCGTTGGAGGAAAAGGGACTCCTCTTTAACGCACCCAAATTTGAGCACAGCTATCCGTTCTGCTGGAGATGCGATACTCCGCTTATCTATTATGCCCGTGACACCTGGTTTATAAAGATGACGGCGGTCAGGGACGATTTATTAAAGAATAATGCGACCGTAAACTGGATACCCAAAACGATAGGCGAGGGCAGATTCGGCGAGTGGCTCAAAAATGTTCAGGATTGGGGCTTGTCCCGTAACCGTTATTGGGGCACGCCGTTAAACGTTTGGACCTGCGAGTGCGGACATCAGCACGCAATAGGCTCTATCGAGGAATTAAAATCCATGTCCTCAAATTGCCCGGACGATATCGAGCTTCACCGCCCGTATATCGACGCCGTTACGATAAAATGCCCCAAGTGCGGAAAGGAAATGCACAGAGTACCCGAGGTGATAGACTGCTGGTTTGATTCGGGTGCGATGCCGTTTGCGCAGTGGCATTATCCGTTTGAAAACAAGGAAATATTTGACGAAAACTTCCCCGCTGATTTCATAAGCGAGGCGGTCGATCAGACAAGAGGCTGGTTCTATTCGCTGCTTGCGATATCGACGCTGATATTCAACAAGGCGCCGTATAAGAACGTGATCGTGTTAGGTCACGTGCAGGACGAAAACGGACAGAAGATGTCAAAGTCAAAGGGCAACGCCGTAGATCCGTTTGACGCGCTCCAAAAGCACGGTGCAGACGCCATACGCTGGTATTTCTACTCAAATTCGGCGCCGTGGCTTCCGAACCGTTTCCACGACGGCGCAGTTACGGAGGGACAGAGAAAGTTTATGGGTACGTTATGGAACACCTATGCGTTCTTTGTACTCTATGCAAATATCGACGGATTTGACGCAACAAAGTACAAGCTTGAATATGATAAGCTGTCGGTTATGGATAAGTGGATGCTATCAAAGCTCAATACGCTTATAAAGACGGTCGATGAAAACCTTTCGGGCTATAAGATAACGGAAACCGCACGCGCTCTCGATAACTTTGTTGACGAGCTTTCAAACTGGTATGTGCGCCGTTCCCGTACACGCTTCTGGGTAAAGGATATGCCGCAGGATAAGATAAATGCGTATATGACGCTCTACACCACGCTTGTAACGCTTTGTAAGGTCGCGGCGCCCATGATACCGTTTATGACGGAGGATATCTACCAAAACCTTGTAAGGAGCATTGATAAAGACGCGCCGCAGAGTATTCATTTCTGCGATTATCCCAAATACGATGAAAAGCTCATAAACACTGAGCTTGAGGATAAAATGGAAGAGGTTTTGAATATCGTGGTTTTAGGAAGAGCGTGCAGAAACGCCGCAAATATCAAAAACCGCCAGCCCATAGGCACGATGTATGTAAAAGCGGATAAGGTGGTTGAGGGCTTCTATACCGAGATAATCGAGGACGAGTTAAACGTCAAGAGCGTGGAATTTACCGATGATGTTTCAAGATTTACCGCATATTCCTTCAAGCCGCAGTTAAGGACTCTCGGACGCCGTTTCGGTAAGGATATAAACACCGTAAGAGAGGTGCTTGAGAATATCGACTCACAGACCGCCATTGCGGAGCTTAACCAAAGCGATACGCTTACCATTGAAATAAACGGTCAAAAAGAGGTATTGAACCGTGAGGATCTTTTGATCGAGGCAGTAAAGGCGGATAACTATGTGTCCGATTCAAATAACGGCGTGACGGTAGTTATCGATACCTTCTTATCGCCCGAGCTTTTGGAGGAGGGCAACGTAAGAGAGGTCATCTCAAAGATACAGACGATGCGTAAGGATGCGGATTTTGAGGTGATGGATCACATAAGGGTATACGTATCGGGCTCGGATAAAATAAAGGCCGTTATCGACAAAAACGCCGACGGTATAAAGAACGACGTTCTTGCCGAGGAGATAGTCGACGGAGTATGCGGCATTTCAAAGGAATGGAACATAAACGGCGAAAAGGTAATTATAGGTGTTGAGAAAATTTAAGTACACTTTAAGAGGAA
>CACZPW010000058.1 GCA_902783115.1 uncultured Ruminococcus sp.
GAGCAGGCATGGATAATTGTCGGCATTGTCTGCGTAGTGCTTTGTCTTACAAGCACAGAGGTGGCAAATCAATATGAGGACAGAACGATAGTTTATATTTTCGGCGGCAGGGAGGACCCCAACCAGTTTTGCGCATATTTTATTCTGCCCGTCATGGTTTCGCTCAGAAGAATAACGCAAAGGCGAAAATTCAGGCTGTTTTATTTGGCTTTGATATTTCTGGCTGTTTATTGCGTGTTTAAAACGGGTTCCAGAGGCGGACTGCTCGGAATACTCACCGGAATTGCCTTTTATATATGGCTCGGAACGAAGAACCTGCGTTTAAAGCTTATGTATCTTGCTATCGGAGCGGTTTTTACCGCGCTTTTGATAACGGTTGTTCTTCCATCTCTGCCGGAGAATATTCAGCAGAGATACACCATAGAAGATGTTGAAAAAACCGGCGGAACGGGACGCCTTGAAATATGGAAGTACCTGATAAATTACACCGCGGAAAAGCCGGAGCGTATCATTGCCGGTTCGGGAATAATGTCTACCGAGCCTATTTTGGAGGCGCAGAAATGGAGAGAAACCTTCAGAGTTGCGAGAGGGGCGCATAACCAGTTCGTTCAGGTTTTTACCGACCAGGGAGTTATAGGTCTTTTTATATACATTATGATAATGGTCGCGTGCGTTTTCCGCAACTTAAAGAAGCGGCCCGAATATTCAAGCGCATTCGTGGCTATCATGGCTTTTGCCATGTCGCTTACCATGTATGTTTTTAAGCCGTATATAAATGTTTTGATGATGTGCGCCATGAATTTTGAAGAAGAAACGGGAGATAATTGTCAGGAAAATAGATTAGAAGGAGAAGGCAAGTAATGAAAAACTCTTTACGCAATGCGTTTAAAACAATCAAACATTCGCTGAAGGAGACAGGAATAAAGAAGCTTATTCTGATATTGGTTTTTATACTTCTTTGTTCATGTACTTTCACGGCGTATCAGTTCTTTGAGCGGGAATATATAAGTCATATAACCTTGACGTTGAACTATGCAAACGGCAGGAACGGACTTATGCCGAGCGGCGCAAGGTTCAATATTCTGGAGATAAAATCCAATGAGGTTATAAAAGGCGCGCTGAGCAGACTTGGTGACAGCAGCCTATCGGTTGAAGCCGTAAAATCCAGGATACGCATAAATGCGAAGATGCCTTCGACCGCCATCGATACCGTAGAATCCGCGGTTGCCGGCAGTAAGGATTATTCCTACTGTCCGTCGGAGTTTATGATTTACTATTCGCAGGAAAACAAATTTGCAAAAAACAGGACCGATGAGTTTTTAAAAGCCCTGGCGGAATCGTATAAGGATTATTTTTATAAAAACCATGCTTTGAGGAATGTCGTTTTGGAATTCAGCATTGACGAAGACTTTGACAAATATGATTATAACGAGCAGTATCAGGTTATCAGCGATAAGATAGCGTCCATGCTTTCGTATCTCAATCAGCGTCAGCTCGAAAACGACAGTTTCAACGCAAAATCGACGGGATATTCGTTCGGAAATCTGATTTCTCTGCTCGGCAACGTAAACAGCGTTGATTTGGAAAAGCTAAACGCCTACATCGTTCAAAACGGCATTTCAAAAGACAATAAGCTGCTCGTCAACAAGCAGCAGTACAGTATAGACAGAAAAATGCTGCAGTATAATATGCTCTATCAGGGCTCGCAAATCTCAAAAGACGCCATGGAGGAATATGACGAGCATCTGGCAAGCGTTGCGTTTATTCCTACGGTTGACGACCAGAATGAGTTTTACATGGCAAGAACAAAAACAGGTATAGACGACCTGGCGACGCAGTCCTATAACAGCGGCTTGAGCGCTGTGGAAAAAAAGAAAGTAATCGATAAGCACAAATATATGATAGTACAGTTCGGCAAGGTAAAGAATGCGTCGAGGAAACAGTCGGAGAGCGTTGAAAAGATGATATCGTCCATTTGCCGGGACTTAAATAAAATCTCAAAACTTGCCGTTATGACGGACAATGAGTATATAAAGGAAAAATACAATAATTATATAACGTTTTATCATACGAAAACACATAATTATAAAGCATATATAATAACGTTTTTCAAAATCCTGTTTGTTTTGATTTTATTGGCGCTTATTCTTGTAGTGCTTTTGGAAAAGCTGAAAAAGAATGTGGCATACCGCAGACTTGTGAACAGCGTGGAAAATGCTTCACATCATTTTATTAAGAAAGCGGAGAGATAGAATATGAATATTACTGTTTGGGATATATTTCATTATATTTTTAAATGGAAATGGCTTATCATACTCGTTACGGTAGGCTCTATCGTGTTTGCGGTAAGATATACGGATACGCACCAGACGTATGACGCAAAGACCGTAATAAAATATAACGACAGCTGCATTTCCGAGGGCAA